>JBKQQQ010000324.1:0-14187 GCA_052144275.1 Streptosporangiaceae bacterium | reverse complement strand
CTGTAGAAAAATCATCAGGAATCCTGTACATCTCACATAGGGGTGTGACCGCCACGAGGAGGTAGGCGTGAGACCCCTGACGGCAACCATGGGCGCAGGCCTGCTGGCGACGGCGACGGCCCTCGCCGTTCCCGCGACGGCGTCGGCGGCAGCCTCGGCAACGCCGCCAGGCGGCAGCCATGTCACCGGCACGCTGCCCGACGGGGGCAGCTGGGTAGCGGACCTTCCCGCGCAGTGGAACGGGACGCTGCTGCTGTACAGCCACGGCTTCGGGCCGCTGACCGCGGCGGACGCGCCGGATCCGGCGACATCGGCGGCGCTGCTGGCCCGCGGTTACGCGCTGGCCGGATCCTCGTACGACCCGAACGGCTCGGAGTGGGCACTGGACAGCGCGGTCCGCGACCAGTTCCAGACGCTCCGGGCAGTGGAGCGGACCGTGCTGCCCGGCGAGCCCCGGCAGGTGCTCGCGTTCGGCACCTCGATGGGTGGGCCGGTCAGCGCGCTGGAGGCGCAGGACGGAGCCGGGCTCATCGACGGTGCGCTGACCACGTGCGGCATCGTCGCGGGCGCGGTCAACCTGAATAACTACCAGCTCGACGGCGAGTACGCCCTGGCTCAGCTGCTGCTGCCCGGCCAGCAGGTCCAGCTGGTCCGCTTCAGCGGCGCAACCGGCGCGCTCGCCACCGCCGCGATCCTCCAGGGCGCCGCCGTGCAGGCGCAGGCGACCGCCACCGGGCGGGCCCGCCTGGCGCTGGCGCTGGCTTTCATCAACGTGCCGCCGTGGGCGGCCGGGCAGGCGGCACCGCCGCCCGACAGTGACCCCGCGGCGCAGGAGGCAGCCCAGTACCAGGTGGAATTTACTGGCTCGTTCTCCACCCTCGACTTCATCGAGGCCGGGCGGCCGTCGATCGACCAGGCCGCGGGCGGCAGCGCCACCTGGACCAGCGGCGTGGACTTCGCCGCGGTCCTGGCCCGCTCACCGTACCGGCGGGAGGTGACGGTGCTGTACCGCGCGGCCGGGCTCAGCCTGGGCACGGACCTGAACACGCTGACCCGCCACGCCGACATCACGGCCGACCCGGGCGCGGTCCGGTCGCTGGCGGAAACCTCGGTCCCGACCGGGCACCTGGCCGTCCCGGAACTGGACCTGCACACCATCTCCGACCAGCTCGTCCCCGTCCAGCAGGAGAGCTACTACGCCGGGCAGGTCGCCGCGGCTGGCGACGGCTACCTGCTCCGCCAGGCCTACGTCGCCAGCGTCGGACACTGCAACTTCAGCCCCGCGGAACTCGTCGCGGGTGTCCTGGCGATCAGCCACCGGGCCAGTACCGGCCGCTGGGACTCGGTAGCCGAGCCGGGCAGCCTCGAGCAGGTCGCCGCCGGCCTCGGTCTGGGCCCGGCCCGGTTCACCAGCTACCGGCCCGGCCCCCTTACCGGTGCCGCCGGCATCCTGCGGGGACCACGTCCGTAGCCCTCGCGGCGCCCGCACAGCCGATCGGAGCCGGGGCGATAACCTCGGCATATGCTGACGATCACGCCGCGCGGGCATGACGTCCCGCAGTGAGGACGGCGCGGCCGCCGACGCGATCGCGGGGACGTCGGCCGGCCTGGCCGCAGGCGTGCGCTCCGAGCCGATGCTGCTGTACCTGGTCAAGCAGGTCGAACTGGCCATCCGGTCACACCTGGACGACCTGCTCCGGCCGGCCGGGCTGACCGCACTGCAGTACACCGCGCTGACCGTGCTGGAACGCCACCCCGACCTGTCCTCGGCCCAGCTCGCCCGGAATTCGTTCGTCACCGCCCAGTCCATGGCCGACATGATCACGACCCTGGAAGGACGCGGCCTGATCGAACGGCACCGTGACGGGACAGACCGCCGCCGCCTGGTCGTCGCGCTGACCGCCGACGGCCGGGAACTGCTCGACCGCTACCGGGACCAGGTCAACACGCTGGAAGAACAGATGGTCGCCGACCTTACCAGGGCGCAGGTCTCCAGTCTGCGCCGCAACCTGCACGCCTGCCACGCCAACCTGGCCCGGCGCCCGCGCAGCTGAGCGGGGAGCCGGGGGGGAATGCTCTAGCCCTCCTCGTTAGGTACCTAGATCATCGGACGCGTCACGGTGAACCGCCGGGTCAGCGGCCTGGGCCGTGGAAGACCAGCGCGCAGTGGAAGCTGGCGGCGTCGTTGATGGTGCCGGACCCGTTGTAGACGGCACCGTCGGGGTGGGCGCACAGCGGGCGGGTTTCGGTGACCGCGCGGCTGGAGTTCGTCTCGCTGGCCAGCAGCGTGCTGGGCGCGGTCCCGTGCTCGACCCAGGTGGTGCGGGCGGTGAGCTCACCGGCCGGCGAGGCGACCGGGCCGGTGCTGTCGCCGCAGTGGCCGTTGCCAGGTAGGCGGGCTTGCCGTTGGACCAGGCCGATTCCAGCCGCCGCCCGCAGGTCCCGCAGGCGAGCAGCCCGGCCAGCAGGTACCGCCGCGTGGCCGGCCCCGCCGGGCCGCGCGGCGCGGTGGCGTCCTGGGCGGCGATGAAGTCGGCCTCGCTGACCAGCGCCGGATGCGCGGGATGACGGGAGATGACCCAGCCCTCGGGCAGGTTCCACCGCTGCACCTGCCGGTGCCCGAGCCCGGTGTTGGCCGGGTCGACCAGGTCGAAGTCGGTGCGCTGCCGGTTCCACACCTGCCGCCCGGTGTAGCGCGGGTTGGCCAGGATCGCCGCCACCGTGCGCAGCGTCCACACCGCACCAGTACGGTGCGGGTTGCGTTTCGGATCGGCGGCGGATGGGCACGGGATGCCGGCGTCGTTCAAGGCTCGGGTGATCCGCGCGGCGCTGTGCCCGGCCAGTCGCTGGGCGAACATCCAGCGGACGACCGGAACGGTCGCCGGGTCCGGTTCCAGCCGGTGCGCCCGCCGCCCCCAGGACGCATGGACCTTGTTCGGGTGCGGCCCGGCGTCGGCCAGCCGGTACCCGTACGGCGGCCGGCCGCCCAGGTAGCGGCCCTGCTCGCGCGCCTGGGTCGCCATCGCGGTCCGGACCCGGATCCGGGTCCGCGCGATCTCCCGTCTGGACTGCAGCCCCAGCGCCAGCATCGTCTCCTCGTGATCGTCGGCGTGCCAGTCGACTTGGCCGCCGACTTCCGGGGTCCATAGCTGGATGCCGTAGTGCTCGAACAGCGGCGCCATCGAGGCGTACTGGCCGCCGTAGAAGGCGCGCTCGTACTCGCCGATCACGATCGCGTCCCACCCGCGGTCCGGGTCAGCCAGCGCAGCGGCCAAGGCCGCGGCCTGCGGGCGGCGCGCCCAGGCCAGCGTCCGGCTGTAGCCGGTGTCGAAGAACTCGGCCACGATGCGCCCGTGCCCGGCCGCCAGCGCGGCGGCCTGGTCCCGCTGCCGCGCCCGCGATGTCACCGGATCCTGCCAGTCCTCGGTCGAGACCCGCCCGTAAAACGCGAAACGCAGGCCGCCGCGGCCATGGCCGGCTGCCCGGCGGCGCCCGGTGCGCCCGGCCCATGCCTCAAGCGTGTCCCCGCCCTTGCAGCTGGGCATTTCCCGTCCCAGATGACCGCGAGCCGTCAATTCAGCAACCACCGCTGCAGGCTGCCGCGGCAGAGCCCGGGCGCACAAAGGCCCAATGTCACTCCCGACCCGGCAAAGGACCCAGCCACGCCCGGACAGCCCGCAGGTCATCAGCCGGTGCCGGACCGCAAGGCCCGGCAGCCGAGGACCCGCTTGATCCAGCACTCCAGGCCAAGCGTACCGGGACGGGCCCCACCCGCAGCGGCCGGTCAATGCCTGCTGAGATTGGCCCACCCTGAACTGACCCAAACGAAGGAACATGAGCTCGCGCCGCGATGAACAATGCCCTAGCTGGTCACGCAACGTGACAAACGAATGCATTGTCATTGGCTCAAGCAATTACAGAACGATGCTCCTATGTCTTGTCAATGCCTCTTTCGATTGGCTTGGCTGGTCGGTTTCGGGGCTGGGAAGGGATCGATTTCACCGGCTTGCGCCGCTTCCTCGCGCCGCCGCAGTACCGCGTTCTCATGCCGGAGCACCAGCAGCCCGGCATCCTTCGCCGGGTCACCGCGGAACGCCAGGACGGCCAGGCTGAGCACCCGGCACGTGAACACGTAGACGATCTTGAGCAGCACCCGGCAAGCTAACCATCACCACGTCAAGCCTGCCGGCGGAAGCACACGTCAGCGAGCCAATCGAGTATTCGATCGGCGGATATGTCCGGTACGCTCGGCAAGCATGGTGGGGAGAAGACAGAGCCCGGCAGCGGTTGACGTGTCGGTGCCGAATGTGGCGCGCATGTACGACTACTGGCTCGGCGGCAAGGACAACTTCGCTGCAGACCGGGAAGCGGCCGAGCGGTCGGTGGAGCTTGTCCCGCAACTGCCCTGGCTCGCCCGGGAGAACCGCGGATTCCTCGGGCGCGTCGTGCGGTTCTGCGCGGACGCCGGGATCACCCAGTTCCTCGACATCGGCTCGGGGCTGCCCACCAACCAGAACGTCCACCAGGTCGCCGAGCAGGTCATCGCGGATCCCCGCGTGGTGTACGTGGACAACGACCCGGTGGTGGTCAGCCACGCCCAGGCGCTGCTGGCCACCCCGCATACCACGGCCGTTCAGGGGGACCTGACCCGGCCCGATGAGATCCTGGACAATCCTGAGATCCGCCGTCTGATCGACCTGAGCAAGCCGGTCGCCCTCTTGCTCGTGGCCATCTTGCATTACATTTCCGACGATTTCGACACCTACGGCTGTGTGGCCAGGTTGCGGGAAGCGATGGCCCCCGGCAGCTACGTGGTGATCACTCATTCCGAGGTGTCACCCGCCCATGTTGCCGCCGGTAACGTGCCCTTGTCGGATACCGCGCGCGAGTTCAGGGAGGTCCTGGAAGAGACACCCTTGGGCCCGGTCCGCAACCGTGAGGAGATCGCCGCGTATTTCGGTGACCTGACACTGGTGGAACCAGGACTGGTCGATGTCTGGGACTGGCGTCCGGACAGCGAGGTGGTGGTCAACCCCAGCGACTTCCTGACCGTCCTCGCCGGAGTGGCCAGAAAAGGCTAACCGGCGCTCTGTGTCGACGAAGGTGATTACTGGCGTACTAACCACCGCCGGACCAGGCCGGCGTGCCACCGCAGCAAGGTCCGCGGGGAGATGATCAGGCGCAGCTGGCGGAGCTGGGCGCTGGGCAGCAGCCGGGCCAGCGCGGCCAGGACCGCCCGGTCAGCCCACGACAGCCCCGGCACCCCGGCATTGCGCTGGAGCACGGCGACCTTGTGCTCGCCGAAAATCTCATCCGTGCAGGTTAAGCGGCGTGCCGGTACTCGTGGAGGATGCCGCCGAGGCGGTCGCGTCTGTCTATGTGGAGGCGGGTGGCGGCGTCTGGCTCGGGGATCGGTGGGGGCAATGGGCGTAGTGGCCGGGCGTTCGCGATTCCCTGATGCGGCCGGTGGGAGTTACAGAACTGCCCGGACTCGCGCAATGCGTGGAGCAGGTGGACCTGGTTCCAGATCAGGGTGCGGCCGGGCAGCTCGCGGCGGCAGGTCTGCACCCAGCGCTCCATGACCGCGTTCATTCTCGGCATCTGGACCCCGCTGAGTACAGTTTCGATGCCCGCGACCGGGGCGCGACCTTGCCGCGTGCCGGCGCGCCAGCAGATCCCGGTGCCAGCGCAGCACCGTCTCGGGCCGGATCAGCAGCCGGAACCGGCCCAGCACGTCGCGTGGGAGCCGGTGCAGCAGGGCGGCCAGGAACGCCCGGTCGCCAGGGCAGAACCGCGGCCGGGTCGTACCCAGCTGCCGCTCCAGCACCGCGACCTGATGACGCAGCGCCAGGATTTCCACGTCCTTGTCCCGGTCGCTCATCGGAAGCAGCCGCAGTAACGCGAACACGTTGGTCACAGCCAGGCAGGCGAGTCGAAGCAGCGCAGCCGATCATCATGCCGCAGCGAGCGGACCTCTGGAGAGCAACCAGCTCATACGGCATCCGCCGAAACCGAATAGCTACTCCCACCTGGCGGATGAGGTTTTCGGCATGGGCAAGGCGCCGGTATCCGGCACCGGATACCGATCTGGGTGGTGGCGGCCTGATGCTCAGCCGGCGACCCCGGCCGCGACGGACTCCCTCGAGTGGTGCTCGTGCAGGGCCTTCTCGTCTTCATGAGTCGCGGGCTTGAGGTCGAAGACCACGTTCTTGATGGTGCCGGTGAAGGCGTACGGGGCCTTGTCCTCGTAGTCGAGGTCGACGACGCCGCCGTTGTCCCGGCCGATATCCATGCCAGCGTAGGTCGTGTACAGCATCGAGACGGTCCTGGGCATCGTGCCCTCGCCGATCTGCTCGTCGTCCGCCCACAGCGTCACCTTGCCGCCCGAGCCGGGTCTGGGCTCGTCGGCCTCGAACAGCATTTTCACGGTGACATCGCCGCCCGGGACCGGCACGTCGGAGGTCTGTTTGTAGGTATCCACCCCCAGGAACTGGTAGGTGTGGTTGAGGCGGCCCTCGTGGTCGACCCACAAGCTGAAACCGCCGATGAAGTCGGCGAAGGCGACCAGGACACCCTCGGCCCCACCGTCGGGCACGGTCAGCTCCGCCTCGATCGCATACGACCGCCCCATGATGCGGGGGATCATCGTCGTCTGGATGTTCTGGACGTCGGGGGCGAACGTGTGGCGGCTGATGGTGGGCATCGGCGGCACGATGCCGAGCCATACCGAGAAGCCGCCGAGCAGCGGCAGCACGCGGTTGCGTTCGGCCTCCTTCCACCACAGCTCCTGCAGTTCCTTGAGCTTGTCGGGATGATCCGCGGCGATGTCCTTGGCTTGTGAGAAGTCATCGGGCAGGTGGTACAGCTCCCAGGGGTCCTTGTCCGGGTCGTATACGCCGGGGGCGAACCGCTTCATGGTCTCCGGCTTGAAGTCCCAGGGCGCCTTGTCCAGCTTGGCGCAGGCCCACCAGCCGCCGGAGTAGATGGCCCGGCTGCCGAGCATCTCGAAGTACTGCACCGTGTGCCGCTCGGCGGCGTCCGCGCCGGCGAAGGTGTAGGCGAAGCTGGTGCCGTCCATCGGCTCCTGGCCGATCCCGTCGACCAGCTTCGGCTCGGGGATGCCGACCAGCTCGAGCACGGTCGGGGCGATGTCGATGCAGTGCGTGAACTGCGAGCGCAGTGCACCGTCCGGCTCGATCCGCCCCGGCCAGGCGACGACCATCGGGTCACGCGTGCCGCCCAAGTGGCTGGCCATCTGCTTGCCCCACTGGAACGGCGTGTTGGCGGCGTGGGCCCACGCGGCGGCGAAGTGCGGGGCGGTGTGGAAGCCGCCCCACTCCTCGATGCCGCCCCACCTCTCGATCAGCTTCAGCTGCTCGTCGGCTTCGAGCACCAGGCCGTTGAAGAAGGTCGTCTCGTTGAACGAGCCGGTGAGGGTGCCCTCCATGCTGGCGCCGTTATCGCCCCAGATGTAGAAGGTCAGCGTGTTGTCCAGGTCGCCCATCTCCCCGATGGCATCAAGCAGCCGCCCGACGTTCCAGTCGGCGTTCTCCTGGTATCCGGCGTAGACCTCCATCTGCCGCGCGTAGAGCTTCTTCTGCGCGTCGCTGAGCGAATCCCAGGCCGGGAACAGGTCCGGCCGCCTGGACAGCTCGGTGTCCTGGGGGACGATGCCGAGCGTTTTCTGGCGCGCGAGCGTCTCCTCCCGGTAGGCATCCCAGCCCTGATCGAACTTGCCCTTGTACCTGTCGGCCCACTCCTTGGCGACGTGGTGCGGCGCGTGAGCGCAGCCGGTGGAGTAGTACAACATCCAGGGCTTCTGCGCGTCGGTCGCGCGGACCGCGTGCAGCCACTCAACGGCCTTGTCGGTGATGTCGTCGGGGAAGTAGTAGAGCTTGCCGTCCTTGCCCTCCGGCACCCCGATCGTCGTGTTGTCCTGGGTGATGATCGGGTCGTACTGGCCGGCGGCGCCGGTCAGGAAGCCCCACCAGCGGTCAAAGCCCCACGACAGCGGCCAGTGGTCGAACGGGCCCGCCTGCCCCATCTGGCTGCCCGGCGTGAGGTGCCACTTGCCGAACCCGCCGGTGACATACCCGTTCTCCTTCAGGATGCGCGGCAGGGCGGTGCAACTCCGCGGCCGCTCGCCGGTGTACCCGGGGAACGGGCCGGGCAGTTCCGCGATCGTCCCCATGCCCACGCGATGGTGATTGCGCCCGGTGAGCAGGGCCGCCCGGGTCGGGGAGCAGACCGCGGTCACGTGGAAGGCGTTGTAGGTCAGCCCGGTCTTCTGGACCCGGGTGAGGTTGGGGGTCCTGATCGCGCCGCCGAACGTGTCGGTGGCGCCGAAGCCGGCGTCGTCGATCAGCACGATCAGCACGTTCGGCGCGTCATCGGGTGCCTTCGGCCCCGGGATTATCGTCCAGTCCGGCACCGAGTCGCCCAGCGTGCGCCCCGTGGTGCCGCCGAAGCCGCGGTCGGGGATCGGCAGCACGGTGCGGTCCGGGCTGAACTTGCCCATCGCCTGCGCCAGCGCGGACTTCAGCTCACTCAGGCCCTTCTTTTCCATCGGCACCACCGACTTGGCCGGCGAGCCCGGCAGCGCCTGCTCCACTACCAGCCGGTCATCGTCTTCGAACACGCCGATCACCGCCGCCGACCCCGCCGGCAGCGCCTGGCCGATCTTGTCGTCGATACCGCCGGTCAGCCGGTGCTCGGCGAACTTGCCCACCGCCGCCCCGGCCGCCGCACCCACCACCACCGAGGCCAGCAGCGGCGGCGCGAACAGCCCCACCACCACCCCCACCCCGGTGCCCCACCCGGCGCCCCGCCGGCCCAGGTGATCCCCGGTGTCGGCCAGCGTGACCTTCCCATCGGCGTCCTTCGACACCAAGATCACGCCATACTCGGTCTTGACCCGCTTGCCCTTGATCAGGTCACGCACCGCCCCGAAATCATGGTGGGCGGCCCCCAGATCCCGGTAGGCTGCCACCACAACATCCATCGTGTCCTTGCTCACGGCAGATCCCTTCCCCGGCTCTGAACACGCCGTCGGCCCGCCGGCCGAAGCCCAGGCCAGACGGGTACCTAACAGTCCGGCCGCCCGCATCACAGCGATGCGGCGCCCATAAGCCGTGCACCACGCTCTACTCTGCTCCTTGGCGGGCAGCGCGCATCACCCCGACGGGATGAGACAACCGGCTAAATCAGCGGCGCCCACCCATCCCGGAGCGACCCAGATCGAACCGGCTGACCGGGGGACCAAGGTTTCGCCCACGGGCTCACCAAGCTCCGCCAGATTCGCGATGCCGCAGCGGTGCCGGTTGCGGGAGGGGTCGTGCGCTGACGGGCTCGGGATGCCGTCGCGCGTCAGGCCTTCGGCGATGGCGTAGAAGCCGTGCCCGGCGATGAACTCACCGAAGATCCGCCGCACTACGGGGGCCGCTTCGGGGTCGAGGTCGAGCTTGTGCATCCACTTGCCGTCAGCGGCCTTGGCCGGGTTCGGGTGCGGTCCCGCATCGGCGAGCAGGTACCCGTACGGCGGACGTCCGCCGAGGAACCGGCCCTCATCCTTGGCCTGCGCGGCCATGGCCGCGCGGACGCGGATCTTGATACGGTTCCGCTCGCCCTTGCTCATCCCGCCGAACACGGACATGACCAGGTCGTGGGCCTCGTTGGCCGGGTCGATGGGGCCCCCGACCTCGGGCACCCACAGCGGAACGCCGTAGTGCTCGAAGATCGGGAACGTCAGCCCGTACTGGTTGCCGTAGAACGCCCGGTGCGGCTCGCCGACCACCACGGCGTCAAAGCCGCGAGCGGAGTTCTTGAGTTCGGCGAGCAGCGCGGTCGCCCGCGGACGGCGCTGCCACGGAATCGAGCGGGACCTATCGACGTCGAAGAACTCGGCGACAATCGTCCCGTCGCGTGGCTCGATGAGCGCGCGGGAACGGGTGAGCTGCCAGCCCCGCGACGACTCGGGGTCTTGCTGATCCTCAGTGGATACCCGGCCGTAGAACGCGAACCTGATCATTCGGCGGCTCCCTCGGCTGCCTTAAGGAGAATCCGGAGCAGCGCCTGTGCCGCGCCGGGGGTGAGGCGGGGCGGTTCGTCGGGCAGGACCACGCGGACGGCGTTCTTGTCGGGTGACGTTCGTTGCGCCGCGCGGCCCGGGCCTGACCTGGGCCTGTTATCGTACGGCCGGTTTCCCGATTTGGGAGGCCCCGAGCAGGCTCTTTTCTTCTGGCCGGTCATGGCCGGCCGTCCCGGCCCGGTTGTCTCAGCGCTTGTCTCATCGGCCGTGTACGCGCGTTTACGTGCAGACACGCGCGAGGCGTGAGACGAGACAACGGGGTGAGACAACCACTCATCGCGGGTCCTCGGTCGTGGTCGCCCGCCACCGCCCACGGCTGACCTGGATCGCGCGGCCGGCCCGGGCGTGCTGGCCAAGGTGGCGGTACAGCGTCGCCCGGCTCATCGCGGTGAGGCAGATGAGTTCGGCGATGTCGGCGCCCTCGTCAGGCACTGTGCAGAGTGCAAGCCAGAGCGCGCCTTCGGGCGTGGTCTTGTCATAACTGTCCGGCGCGTTGGCGGGCTTGCCAGCGTCGTCCTGGGCGTCGCCGGGGTGGTACCAGGTGACGGGTTCGGCAGCGGGACCGAGGATCGCGCCGCGCGATACGTCGTCCAGCTGGGGCCGACTTTGCGGCGAAGCGCGCGCTGGCGACGGGCTGGCCCTGAGCGCCTGGTTTGGTTGGCTTCGGCTTTCTGGCAACAGGGCCGAAGATCGCTGACAAGTCAGGCGACGCACGATGAGTAGACTCGGAGATGAACAGCCCTCGTGATGGTGAGGAGTTCACGTGACCGCACACGCCGAAGACATGGTTCTTGTCGCGCGGGCTGAGCTGGACGCGCTCCGGGCTGAGAACCGCCGCCTGCGGCGTGAGGCTGGGGATCGTGAGGCGCTGAAGCGCATCCGGTCAGACTCTGGGGAAGGCCGTACTTTCACTCGCGAGGAACTGACGGAGGCGTGGGGAATCAGTGAGTGATCGGGTCCTTCGCTTCCCGGACAGAACCTGGGACGAGCTTGAAGGACTGCCGCAGCCACTCCGGAACGCCGCCCATAAGGTGATCTTCCACCTGCTCGAGGAACCAATCCCAGCTCTTGCCGACCCGTTTCCTGAAGCAGACCCGCTGCCAGGTGCCTACCGTCTCCATCTTCCATTGGACAGCTTGACCATCTGGTACACAGTCACGGAGAGCCCGGATGGGCAGGTCGTCATCGTCGTGCAATACGTTAAGGCCGACACGTAAACATTGGCCGCAGAGGGACCCGGGATCGCCTCGCTCTCGGACATCGCCATCACGGCCCGACATGCGAATGTGCCGTGGACAGGATTTTGAAGATCAATTTCGTCGATACGAATTACGGCCGCTGCCCTAAGCCTTACATTCAGACGGGGATTCTCAACTGGGCCGCCCTGGCGCATACGCGGCTCTGGGCAGAATGAGAATGTCAGTGGCGGCGGGCATGCTTGTCACATGAGTAGGAGCCAGAGCACCCACGTAGACATCAATCCGGCCTCGGGGCCGTGGTTCTTGACCGAGGCGCCCCCGGTCCACGCCGGCTCCCAAGCCCGCCTACGGTGAGTCATCCAGGGCCGGGCGAGGCGCGACGGCTGGGTGAGATCTCGACAGCGAATCCCACGCTGACCCTGCTGGGAGCCTACAGCCGGGACTGGGTACTCCCCCTGTTCGCCGAGCACCTCGAGCCGGTTGAGGGATCGGTGTCGGCGGAGTGGCTCCATGAGCGCGTCGCCGAGGCGTTGCAGGAAGCCAGGGACGACAAGGAGTGGCAGGGAGATCGCTCACCGAGCGCGCGCTGCGCCTGGTGGTCAAGCAGCGGTGGCTCGATACCGAGATGAGCGATTCTGGCGCTCGCTACCGCCTCTCCCCGTACTCGTTGCGAGCGCTGCGGTTCGTGCGGGAGATCGCCGAGGGGGAAAGCACGGTCTCGGGAGCCAGGCTGGGCAGCATCGCGCACGCGGTACGGCGCCTGGCTGACATGACCAGTCCAGACCGGATGGCGCAGGCGCGGCGCATCGACGAGGAGCTCGCCGAACTGCAGCGACGCAAGCAGGAGGTGCTCGAGGGCCGGGCCGACACCGCGACGGTCACGCAGCTGAGAGAGCAGCTGCACGAGGTGCTGACGATGACGCGCAGCCTTCCGGCGGACTTTCGGCAGCTGCGGTCGATGGTCGAGGACCGGCACAAGGTGATCGCCAGGGAAGCTCTGGCGGAAACCCCGAAGGCCGACATGGTGGAGTCCTACCTGCACGAGAACGACCTTCTGGCGAACACCCCTGAGGGCGTCGCCTACCGGCGGTTCGCGCGGATGCTGTCCTCATCAGATGAGTCCGCGACGATCCAGCGCGACCTGGAGCAGATCCTGATCGCGCCGTTCGCGCGGGAGCATATGACCTCGGCCCAGCGGCAATCCCTGGAAACGATGTTTTCCACGCTGATGGGTGCCGAGCTGGACGTGCAGGGAGCTTACATGCGCTGGACCGCGTCCTTGCGGCGCGTGCTCACCAGGGCCGCGCACGGGCAGCATGCGCGGCTGCTGTCCCTGTCGTCGATGGCGCTCGAAGCGGCGGCCGAGTGGGTGACCGCCGATCCGCACAGCCGCGGCCGCGAGCTCGACGCCGATGTCCTTGGCGTCGGCGTGCTCGGGGTCGAGGACGTCTCGCAGATGCAGCTGTGGCGCGACGCTGGCCCGCAGAACGTGACGGTAAAGGTCACCGCCGGTGGCGGTCAGCTGCCCGCCAGGGAGCGCGCCGCGCTCCGCCTGGCGGCGGGCACGAGCCCCAAAGCCGTCGCCAAGCGCATCAACGACCTGGTGACTGAGCATGGCGTGGTCACCGCCGCAGAGGTGTTCGAGCGCACGCCAGCCGAGTTCCAGCGTCTGGGGTCGCTGGTGACAATGCTCGACCTGGCCGTTCAGTACGGCACGATTGACCCGGAGGTGGCCGAACAGGTGACGCTGGGCGGAAAGCGCGAACACGAGCTGACGGTGCTGCTGCCGCACCTGTCTTTCCACGAGCCCATCGCAATCCGCACGGGGTGAAGGTAATGAGCAGGCCACGGCCAGGAACCAGCGACGACGCCGGGATGGGCGGCGAGGTCGAACCTGAGCACCTTGACGACCCGGCCGGTAACCGGCTCCCGGAACCGGGTCGGCGTGCCCTGGTGTCCCTGCTGATGAATCGGTACGTTTCCCGGACCCGGCACCGCGGTGCGTGGGAAGGGATCCTGACCTACGAGAACGACCTACGTGACCGTCTGGACGAGGTGTACCTCGACCTGATCGTCGACCACGAAGCCGAAGTTGCGTTCAAGCGGCAGCAGGACGGCGACGACGTCCCCCGCATGCTGCGCCGTGAGAAGGCCCTGACCAGAGACGCCTCGTTCGTGCTGATCTTCCTGCGGCGCGAGTACGCGTTCGCCGACCCCGACGACGGGCCAGTGATGATCACGCGCGATCAGATCGGCGAGTTCCTGCGCGCCTACCGCGAGGACGGAGACGGCGACGACGCCCGCTTCTCACGCCGGGTCGACGCCGCCATCAACGCGCTGATCAAACCCTGGCAGATCCTGGAGCCCGACCCGGCCCTGGACTACCTGTTCACCATCTCACCGGTGATCGTCCCCCTCGTCGGTGTCGACGAGATGCACCGTCTCGAGGGAGCCTTCCGCCAGGCCGCCGGTCGCGAATCGTCACCGTCGCCGGATGGCGACGCCGGTGAGGGTGCGTTCGACAGTGACGAAGACGCTGATGGCGACGGCGAGGGAGACTTGCCATGACCACGGTCTCCGCCGAGCAATACCGCATCGAGCAGGTCCAGATCCTCAACTGGGGAGGCTACTGCGGCTTGCAGGTCATGCGGGCCGGGCGCGGCAGTACGGCCATCCTCGGACCTTCCGGCCGTGGCAAATCCACCCTCGGCGGCGACACGGCTTTGGTGCCGGGTGTCGCGCACCGGCCGGTGCGTACCCATCAGGCCGGGACAGTCGCGGCCATGCTAGACATCACGGCCGGCCCCTACCAAGGGTGGCTCAGCGAGGAACTGCAGCGCTTCACCTACCTGTGCGTCGAGAAGGACACCGACCTTGAAGGCCCCCGCCCTGACGGCGTGG
>JBKQQQ010000323.1:0-3449 GCA_052144275.1 Streptosporangiaceae bacterium | reverse complement strand
CGTAGTCTGGCCCAGTGGGCATGATGATGGCGGTTAGCTTCGAGCGGTACGGGCGGCTTTACTACCTCGACCCCGGGGCCTACTCGCCGGCCATCGGCGACAAGGTGCTGGTGCCCACCGACTCCGGGCCCGAGGTGGCCGAGTGCGTGTGGGCGCCGCAGTGGGTGTCCGAGGACATCGGCGGGCTGCCGGTGTGCGAGGGCCTGGCCGGCGCGGACGACCTGGCCCGGGACGAGGATAACCGCCGGCGGCGGGCCGAGGGGCGGCTGGCCGCACGCAGGCTGATCAGGGAACACGAACTGCCGATGAAGATCACCGCGGTGGACTTCATCGGCTCGGAGAACGTGTTCGTGGTGTACTTCAGCGCGCCGCACCGGGTGGACTTCCGCGCGCTGGTCCGCGACCTGGGCGGGCGGTTGCGGACCCGGGTGGAGCTGCGGCAGATCGGTCCCCGGGACGAGGCGCGGCTGCAGGGCGGGATCGGGCCGTGCGGGCGCGACCTGTGCTGTGCCACCTTCCTGAAGGATTTCGAGCCGGTGTCGGTCCGGATGGCCAAGGACCAGGAACTGCCGGTGAACCCGCTGCGGATCGCGGGGGCGTGCGGGCGGCTGATGTGCTGCCTGAAGTACGAGCACCCGCTGTACCAGGAGTTCCGCAAGGACGCCCCGCCGGTCGGCGCGGCCGTCACCTCGCCCGCCGGGCCGGGTACGGTCGTCGGCCACAACGTTCCCTCGGACACCGTGGTGGTGAAGCTGGCCGCGGACGGCCGCGCCTGCGCGTGCCCGAAGGCCAGCGTCTGCGGGTCCCGGCAGGCGTATGAGTCCATGCACGGCAAGTCGAGGTCCTCGGGTGGCGGGAAGGCGGCACGGGAGGACGGGTGAGCCCGGGCGCCGCGGTCCGTCGGCTGGTCGCGGGCATCGGGGAACGCTTGCTGGTCGCGGGCGCCGGACGGCGCTGGGGGAGACGGCCATCTTGGGGAGCGGTCGCGGTGGCGCTGGCCGTGCTCGCCGCCGGATGTTCCGGCAGCGCGGCCGGGCGAGCCACGGCCCCCGCCCCGACCACGCTGGCCGGGTACTACGCGCAGCGGCTGGACTGGCAGCCGTGCGACCACGGCTTCGAATGCGCCCGGCTGCTGGTGCCCTTCGACTACGCCCGGCCCTCCTGGCGGCGGTTCTCGCTGCCGGTGATCAAGCTGCCCGCGGCCGAGGAGTCCCGGCGGATCGGCGCGCTGGTGGTCAACCCGGGCGGGCCCGGCGGTTCCGGCGTCCAGTACGCGCTCGAGGCGCGCAGCGAGTTGCCGGCCGCCGCGCTGGCCCGGTTCGACATCGTGGGTTTCGACCCCCGCGGCGTCGCGGCCAGCGAGCCCGCCCTGACCTGCATGACCGGCCCGCAGCTCGACACGTACCTGGCCACCGGCGACATGCCAGCCGACGCCGCGCAGCTGGCCGAGGTCGTCACGCAGAGCAAGCTGTACGCGGCGCGGTGCGCGCAGAACTCGGCCGCCCTGCTGCCGTACGTGGGCACCCAGAACGCGGCCCGCGACATGGACGTGCTCCGGGCCGCGCTCGGCGAGTCACGGCTGACCTTCCTCGGGAAGTCATACGGAACGTACCTCGGCACGTGGTACGCGCAGCTCTTCCCGCACCGGGTGCGGGCGCTCGTCCTCGACGGCGCGGTGGATCCGGACATACCGTCGCTGCAGGACGACGTCACGCAGGCGGAGGGATTCCAGGTCGCGCTCCGGTCGTTCGCGGCGTGGTGCCTGACCACCACCGGCTGCCCGCTCCGCGCCGGCTCTAGCGGCTCTAGCTCGGCCGGGTCCGGGGCCGCTGGCCCGGGCGGCACCGCCACGTTGGTGGATGCCGCGGTGGCGAGGCTGCAGGGCCTGATCGTTCGGGCCAATTCCGTGCCGCTGGCGAACCAGCTTAATGACGGCCAGGTGGCGGACGGCGCGATGCTGCTGAACGGAGTGGCCTTCGCGCTGTACAGCAAGTCGTTCTGGCCCGACCTGAAAACCGGCCTGGCCGACGCGTTCGCGGGGAACGGCACGGTGCTCGTGGAGCTGGCCAACCTGCTGATAGAACGCAACCCCAACGGGACCTACACGAACCTGGCGGACGCCGACACCTCGATCAGCTGCCTGGACCGGCCCTGGCCGCGGTCGCTGGCGGCGTGGCAGGCGGCCGCGTCGGTGGCCTCACGGGCGGCGCCGTTGTTCGGCGCGCCGATCGTGTGGGGCAGCCTGCCCTGCGCGTACTGGCCGGTGCCGTCCTATCCGCTGCCCCGGATCCGGGCCGCGGGCGCGCCGCCGATCCTGGTCGTGGGCACCCTGCGGGACCCGGCCACGCCGTACCGGTGGGCCCAGGCGCTGGCCGGCGACCTGTCTTCCGGCGTGCTGCTCGGCTGGAACGGCGACGGCCACACCGCCTACGGCGAGGGCAGCGCCTGCGTGGACACGATCGTGAACGACTACCTGATCGACCTGTCGGTGCCGCGCAGCGGGATGGTCTGCTCCTGACGAGCGGGCAGGCCCTGGTAGCGGCCCGCCCTTGTAATGGCCTGCACTGTAACGCGCGGGCTCCTGGAGGGACTTCAGGGTGCATGCCAACCCCCGCGTGAGGAGAAAGATGAGAATCCCGAACCGCTTCGGCGGTACCCGCAACAAGCTGGCCGGGCCGGCCAGCGCCATGCGCTTTCTGACACGCACGAGGCCGGGCCTGATACTGCTCGGCCTCGCGGCGGCGGCCGCCACTGTGGCTGTCCCCACGTCCGCGTCCGCCTCGACCGTTACGTCCCCGGTGGTCGGTTACACCTACGTCGACGGCAACACCGCCCCGGCCAATACCATCGACGGGTTCGCCCGGCACGCCGACGGCTCGCTCACTCCGCTCGCTGGCTCTCCGTTCAGCGCCGGCGGCGCGGGCCTGGGCGCGGGCCTGGCCTCCCAGGGCGCGATCCAGGTAACTGCAGACGGCAAGTACCTGCTGGCGGTCGACGCCGGCAGCAACCAGATCTCGGTGCTGCGCCTCACCGCGAACGGCGTGCCGGTGCTTGTCGGCCAGCCGGTATCCTCGGGCGGGATCACGCCGGTGAGCGTCGCGGTCTCCCCGTTCGGCCTGGTCTACGTGGCGAACCAGGGTAATGGCGGCAGCGGCTATTCCGGCTTGCGCCTGCATGGCGACGGCAGCCTGACCCCGATCGCCGGCTCGACGGTTAAGGTCCCTGACGGCTCCGGGGTGGGTGATGTCTTCTTCAACGCCTTCGGAAACCTCCTCATCGGCACCCGCACCGGCACCTCGCTGATCGACAGCTTCGTGGTGCTGCCCGGCGGCCATCTGCTCGCCGCCCACGGCTCTCCCTTCACCGGGCAGGGCCTCGGCCAGCTCGGCGCCGAGTTCTCGCCAACCAACCCCTCGCAGCTGTTCGTCAGCAACGCGCACAACGGCACC
>JBKQQQ010000322.1:0-4061 GCA_052144275.1 Streptosporangiaceae bacterium | reverse complement strand
CGGCGGCGAAGGCTAGCTGTGGGCCGTCTGGGTGCTTGCTGTCGCGGACCGCTATGGCTGGGCCGGTGGTGCCGACCTCGACGCAGGTTCCGCCGTTGTCGCCGCTGTAGCTACTCGTGCGCCACGCGACGCCGGTCACGTCCATCGTTCCTCGGCCACTTTCCTGATCAGGTCGCGGGAGGCGCCCCACGACTCGGCCTGTGCGCGGAGTCTATCGAAACGAAGAGCGACGTGACCTACCGCTGAGGAGCTGTCAGTGACCTGCCCTTCCGCCGCTGTCTCCAGGTAGGCCACGGGCGGCTTGCCATCCAGGTCCGCGATCACGAAGTGCGCCAGCAGGCCTGCGTGGGCGCCGCCGGAGCGGATGACCTGGATGGTGGTCTTGGGGTGCTCCGCTACTTCGGCTAGGCGGTAGAGCTGGCTCCGCATGACCTTGCTGCCGCCGATGGCGCGGTGCAGGACGCCTTCGTCGAGGATGCACCAGAGCTGGGGCGCACCCGTTCGGTCCAAAATCGCCTGGCGGGCCAGACGGGCGGCTACCTGCTCGTCTAGGTCGTCCAGGTTGCCGTCGGGGCGGGCGCTGAGGATCGCGCGGGCGTACTCCTCGGTCAGCAGGCCGGGGACGACGAGCGGCTCGTACCAGCGCAGGACCGTGGCCTGCGCTTCGATGTCGGCCCACTCCTGGAACCAGCCGTACAGGCGCTGCTTCTGGCCCTTCTTCAGGTGATCCCACAGGCGGGTCAGCGCGCCGCGGGTGTCCAGCTCGGGTACCGCGTCCAGGCGCGGCGGGAAGTCCCCGGCGGGCGGCCGCTCCCCCGTCTCGATCTTGCTGATCACGTCGTGCGAGACGGTGGCCCTGGCGGCCAGGTCCTTCTGGGACAGGCCCGCCCGGGTCCGGTAGAAGCGCAGCTCCGCGCCGAACACGCCTGCGGGCGTCCTTCCTGCCCCCGCTCGAGGACGCCGCGCGGGTCTCCTGCTTCCTGGCGGACCATCTGCAGTGGTCCGCTTACTGGGACAAGAAGTACGGCCTGTGGCGCGTCGCGGAAGACGACCCCGACTCCGACCTCTACGCCGAATGCAGCGACGCGGACACTGTGATCGGCTACATCACCGCCCATTCCTGACTTTTCGCATGAGGTCGTAATTCACAGCGAACTCAACGGCTCCAGCACGTCGTCAAATTGCCTGTCTCAAGGCGGCACTGATCCCAGCTGCTGACTGACGCTATCCACCAGCCACGCGGTCGACTCGCTCGACGGTGATCACGTCACCGTCGATGACATACATCACCCGGTACTGGCCGACCCGCAGCCGGTGATACCTGCCCCGGTGGAATCCCTCCGGAGGGTACGGGTCAGCGGTCAGAGCGGCGACAGCTACGCCGACGGCGCGCATACCGTCCTGGTCTCGCATGTAGCGGCGCGCTAATGCGGTAGCGGCCGGGGACCACCGGATCTTCACTGGTCGCTGCCGAGCAGCTCGGCCATGACGTCTTCGTGCGACCGCGCACCCGGGCATCCTGCGGCGACCCACTCGTCGTGTGCCGCGAGGGTGGCCTCGATCTCCGCCTCTTCCAGGGCTTCCGGGGAGGCGTGCCGTTCTACCGCGCGGAGCCGCCGCAGCTCCGCGAGCGGGACGATGGCGGCGGCCTCCCCGCCGAGGTGGATAACCTCGTACGGCTCGGCCGGTTCCGGGTGGTCAGCCGCCTGCACACTCATGCAGTCAACGGTACCGGACATCTATCCGGCGGGTCCGGCGGCGCGCGAAGGCACAGAAGCAGATAAAGAAGAAGACGAGCCCGGATCGTTCGGTATCGTCGGCGGGCGGTGGTCCTACGGCCTCACTGCGAAGACTGCGGTCAGACGACGAGGTCTACGCGCTCGATCGTGATGATGTCGTCCTCGACCACGTACATGACGCGGTAGGCACCGACCCAGGATGATCCCGTCAGCGTCATCGTCGTCTGAGTCGGCAGCTCGTTAGGAAGCTGTCACCGGGTCTCGGGAGATTAGCTTCATCCAGGCAGTAGTACTGGACTCTCTTACTTCGACCGGAACTTGGGTGTAGCTCGCCATTTCACTCAAGTCCGGGCCGGGCCTGATGACAGTCTCGTAAACGAACGGCGAGATGATGATCCCCAAGCTGGTTCCACTGCTGGCGATAGCCTCCTTGAAGTGCGGGGCATCCAACAGCCGTTCGGCGACGGTGATCGCCTCGCCGGAAACGTCCGTGGTACCACTGAATACTGGGCCGACGTTAACGGCAAGCCGCAGCTGAAACCGGGCGGAATCACGCTGGCCCTTGTTATGCCGTTCGAGCGCGGCAGGCAATTCTTTGAGCAGACGGCCCATGACTTCCGCTGTAGAGATGCTCGGGGACAGCACCGTCAAGAGGCCATCACCGCGGTCTTCCGTTCGCACATCAGAGATGCCTTGCAGGGCGGCATCCGTCATGCTGAACAGCGCTTCCCGGATGAGCGCACGATCGTTGTCGCTGCGTGTAAACGCCCTGAACCCGACCACGTCAGAAAGCAAAATGGTGCAGTTTTCCCCGCTAAGCGGCTCCAGGCGGTGCCGCGAATGCCCGGCCACAAGGTCGCCGCCGGGCTGGCCGGTCGCGGGCACGCTACTGGCTGGCCTCGCGCGGAAGCGCCCCTGGCCCTCTTCGTCGTGCCCGTATCCGGGCGGTTCTTCGGTGAGCCGGTCGTAGAGCTGGTCTTGCAGGATATCCAGGACGCGGGGGTGGTCCCTGATGAAGGCCGCGAAATCCCTGGTTTGCAGCACCAGGGCCCAGACCATCTCCAGTGCGGTCACCGTGGCCGAGCGCACGCTCACTTCCAGCGCGGCACGTTCACCGATCAGCTGGCCTAGGCCACGCACGGCTAGGACGCGTTCCCGGCCGTCTTTAGTCACAGATACCTTGGCCCGGCCGCCGAGGATCACGATAACGTGATCCGCCTTCTCACCTTCTTGCATCAGCCTGGTACCGGCAGCGAACGTGCGCCGGGAGCCCACCGACCCGAGCGACTCCCGCTCGGCCGGGTCAAGGACATCCCAGAAGCTGGCGGCGGCTCGCGGTGCACCAGGTTCCCCGGAATGACTGCGAGCAGAGTACTCCTGGGGTGCCGCAGACCTCTGTATCTCAAGCCTTAGCTTGAGGCGGCGGCCCAACGGAAGCGTCAGGCTGCCTAGCCGGCCTGCATGATGAGGTACGGCGCGGCGCGCGCCGGCGATCGTCCTCCCAGAATCCGGATGCCCAGGCAGCGCGGCCTGCGGACGAACGTCATCAGCCTTGCCCTGATCGGCGATCTTGCGGATCGCCGCGTCAGTTTCGCGCCCTACGGCTTTGTCGCGATCGACGAGCATCTGGGCAGCCTGTACCTGAGCATCGGTCACGAAGATCTTCCCCGCCATAAGATGACCGTCCCCTCCTGCTCTTCCCCCTGTTCCGAGGATACGGGGGCTTCCTCGGTAACGTTCGGGTCGGCCGTGACGACGACTTCGATGTCCCCGGCTGACTCGGCGATCACCTGAAGCGGAACCTCGATGGCAGCGAGCAACGCCGCGTCGATAAACCCCTCCTCGCTGGGACTAAGCATCTTCGAGTCCCGAAGCGCCTTTAGTTGCTGTATACCCAGGCGAGCCTTGGCTACGTCTTCTGACACTGCTAGTTCGGCGGCCCAGCGGAGATTGCGCAAGACCTCCTCGCGCTTAGATCGCGTCTCTAGGTCCCGAGCCGCGCGATGGCTAATGTGCTGTGCCAGGAGGGCTATCACGGCCGTAATCGCGGGCGAACCGAAACTTAATGTCCAAACAGCCCAGGTCGGCAGAGATGTCACGACTGCGAGCCTAAAGCTTATTGGGACCCCAACCTGCCCTTGCGGACCGGTTACTGAAGAACGTGACCGGGAACCGATGTGGCGGTGGGTTTACAGGTTCTCACCACGTGCCGCCGCACCTACCCGTACGTAGGATGCTGCGGCCAGCCAGGCGGGGAATCTTCCCAGTCCTCCTGGCGTCCGTACGGGGTGAGGTCGAGGATGTTGTTGACGAACAAGAGCC
>JBKQQQ010000321.1:0-8535 GCA_052144275.1 Streptosporangiaceae bacterium | reverse complement strand
GAATCCCGTGGGCGGCGAGCTCGTCGTGCCGGTCAGTGGTGCGATCGGCGTCCTCGGCTGCCAGGTGGTAGGCGCGAGAGTCGACCTCCGCGGCCACCCCTGCCTCCTGCCACCAGGCGTCGACGGTACACGCCCGGCGCTAGCCCCAGATGTCGTGGGCGGTGTCGACGATGAGGCGGAGCTTGGCGACCTGCTGGTCGTAGGTCAGCGCGTTGCCCTCCACGGTGGAGGAGAAGCCGCACTGGCCGGACAGGCAGATCTGGTCCAGGGGGACGTACTTGGCCGCTTCGTCGATGCGGCGCTTGAGGTCATCCTTGGACTCCAGCTCCGGGCGCTTGGTGGTGACCAGCCCGAGCACCACCATCTTGCCCCTGGGCACGAACCGCAGCGGCTCGAACCCGCCGGAGCGCTCGTCGTCGTACTCCAGGAAGAACCCGTCCACGTCCAGCTGCGAGAACAGCGCCTCAGCCACGAAGTCATACCCGCCGGAGGCCACCCAGGAGGACCGGAAGTTCCCCCGGCACATGTGCGTGGTGATGGCCATCCCGGCCGGCTTGCCCGCCACGGCGGCGTTGATCTGGTTGATGTACCGCAGGTGCATGTGCTCGGCGTCCTCGCCGCGCCCGGCGATCTCGGCCCGCTGGGCGGGATCGTTGAGATAGGCCAGGGACGTGTCGTCGAACTGCAGGTAGGTGCAGCCCAGCTCCCCCAGCCGGGCCACCTCATCGGCATACGCCGCCGCCAGATCCGCCCAGAACTCCTCCATGTCGGGGTACACGGCCGGGTCGACCGAGGCGGGGCCGCCGCGGTAGTGGACCATGTTCGGCGACGGGATCGTCAGCTTGGGCACGGCCGTGGTGACGTGGCTGCGCAGGAAGGTGAAGGCGTCGGCGAAGATCGTGTCGTCGATGCGGATCTTCCCGTCGACCCGGATCGACGCCGGGGTGAACTGGATATCCCCGGCCGCGTTGTGGAACTTCACGGCCATGTTGCCGGGCGCCTTCGAGACCCCGCCGAGGGCGTAGATGAAGTCCATGTGCCAGGAGGCGCGGCGGAACTCGCCGTCAGTGGCCGACTGCAGGCCCACCTCCTCCTGCATCCGGACGGCCCCGGGGATCTCCTGGTCTTCGACTGACCGCAGATCAGCCGCCGTGATCCGGCCTGCGGCGAAATCGTCGCGCGCCTGCAGCAGGCGCTGCGGGCGCAGCAGGCTGCCGACATGATCAGCGCGGAATGGGGGGCTGGTCCTGCGAGCCATGGCTACCTCTCCTGCTCAGACGTTGAGGGATGGGTCTCGGATGTGGAGGGAGTTGAGGAGGTCTCGGATGTTGAAGGATAGGTCAGGTCGATCGCGTCCGGGGGTACGCCGAACGCCTGGCTGAGGATACCGCGCATCAGGTCCTGGGGCACCAGGCAGTCGGCGCACGCTTGCGGGCTGGCGGTGATGGTGACGCGGACGCGGTCGCCGGCCTCGGCGACCTCCAGGTGGTAACCATCGGTTGCGAGACTGGAGGCAAGCACCATGGCCCGTTCGGCATCAATCATGATCTGACCTCGACCGGGGCGGCGGGTACCTGCTCTACCGGGGTGGCGGTGCCGGACCACTCGCCGAAGACCCGGACCACCATCGAGATCGCCGCGTTGCGCGCGCCGGCCACGACTAGGGGGACGTGCCGCGGCGAGGGCAGGATGCGGGTGAAGGTGTCGTCGGCGCTTTCGTCGGGGTCGGCGAAGCGGGCGATGCCGCGCAGGCCGTTCTTGCCGGCCCGGCGCAGGTCGGCGCCGGTGCGGCCGCAGTGCTCCATGAGCCAGGCCTGGACGTCGGCCTTGGCGTAGCCGGCGCCGGCCAGCAGCTGCGCATGCTCGGGGCAGAACACCACGCCCGCCGAGGTGTCGCGGAAGATCAGCGAGCCGGTGCGCGAGATCGTGTCGGCGATGTCCCACAGGACCTGCTCGGGATCCGGGGTGTGCCGGTTGTCCACGAACTCGCACGTGCGCAGCAGCGTAGCTGACACCGCGCTCACCCCGGCGGGCTGTCCGCCGTCGATGGCGAACGGCGGCCACGGGGATTCCTCCTCGTTCTCGGCCAGGCAGATCGACCAGCGGCCGGGCAGGCCCTGGGTGGCCTGCTCGAGGACGTGCGGGCGGATGCCGAAGGCGTTGCGGACGATCAGGCCGATGGCGCGGGGGATGGTGGCGTTCGGCCGGAAGCCGGGGCCGAACGCGCCGCCCGAGGTGTTGAAGCCGAGTTCGTGCCGGACCGGGCCGTTGACCACGATCATGGGCGCGGGGCCGCTGGTGGACTGCCAGCCGCCGCCGCGGGCGGCGCGCTCGCGCATCAGGGCGTCGAACGCGGCCAGCACCACCGGGAAGTACTCGGGCAGGCAGCCGGCCATGGCCGCGTTGACGGCGGCCAGGTAGACCGTGCAGTCCCGGCCCACCTGCTCCAGTTCGCCGATGACCTCGTCCGGGGCGCGGCTGGTGGTGGCGAGGAACTCCGCGACGAGCGGCTGCGACGCGGGGACCAGCGGCAGTCCGTCGGACCAGCCCTGGGCGTAGCAGTACTCGATGCCGGCCTGGGCGGCTTCGGGATCTGGGGCTTGCGTTGGCGTCATGCGGTCAGCAAGGCGACCACGTCGTCGAGGACCTGGGCGGCGCGCTCGCGGACCTGGTCCGGGGTGAGCACCGCCACCGGGTGCGGCGTGGTGGCGTAGCGGTAGCCGGGGGCACCGCGGAGTTCGGCCATCGCGTCGGCGGTGACGCCGAACGCGTCGCTGCAGATGGCCGCGGCGGGCAGGTTGCTGGCCTCGAACGCGATGCCGTCGGCGACGGCGGACGCGCTGCACGAGCCGCAGTCGCCGATGCCGGTGACGATGACGTCGCAGCTCGCGGCCATCTCCTTGATCAGCTCATCCGGCGCCGGCTGGGCGAAGTCGACCTTGGTCCGGGCCACGAGGCCGGTGGCGCCGTATCGCTCTTTCAGCAGGCGGCCGAGTTCGTCGAGGAACGGGGCGGCGTTCTGCTTGGTGTTCACCAGCAGGCCGACGGTGGCGCCCCTGAGGCTGGCCGGGCGCCGGGCCCGGGGCGCCCTCGGTTTGGCGGTCCTCGTGGTCGTCGTGGTGCCGGTGGGGTCCAGGATCAGGTTCGGGGGTCCGGGGGTCGTCTCCCGGGATGGCAGAGCTGGCATGTGCTCGGAGTCCTTTTAGTGCTCGTGGATGATGACGCCGCGGAGGTTCTTGCCGTCCATCATGTCCTGGTAGCCCTCGTTGACCTGGTCCAGCGTGTAGCGCCTGGTGACCAGCTCGGTCAGCTTGACGTCGCCGGCCTGCCAGAGGCCCAGGATCATCGGGATGTCGTACAGCGGGTTGGCCCCGCCGAACAGCGCGCCCTGCATCCGCCGGTGGTAGCCGATGAGGATGCCGCCGGGCAGCACCATGTCGTAGTAGCCGACGCCGGTGATCACGATCGTGCCGGCCTTGCCGGTCATGTTCACGGCGGCCTGGACCACGTCGTTGTTCATCTCGCCGACGGTGCAGATGACCTTGTCCGCGAGCTGGCCGCGGGTCAGCTCGACGACGGCCTCGTGCGCCTGCTCCGGGCCGGCGAACGCGTGCGTGGCGCCGAACTCCATCGCCTGCTCACGCTTGAACTCGACCGGGTCGACCGCGATGACGTGCTTGCCGCCGGCGTACCTGGCGCCCTGCACGGCGTTGATGCCGACCCCGCCGGTGCCGAAGATCACCACGGTCTCGCCGGGCCGCACGTCCGCCGCTCGGGTCGAGGAGCAGAACCCGGTGGTCACCCCGCAGCTGACCAGCGCGGCCAGCTCGAACGGGATGTCGTCTTCGATCTTTACGCAGGACCATTCGGAGAGCACGGCGTGCTGGGAGAACGTGCCGAGCACGCACATGCCGCCCAGGTCCTCGTCTTTGTCGTGGAACCTGAACGTGCCGTCGACCAGGCAGCCGATGGCCGCGTTCTTGCCGGCGTCGCACAGGTTCTGGTGGCCGGTCGAGCAGTACCGGCAGGTGCCGCAGACGGGGATGTAGGAGCAGGCCACCCGGTCGCCTGTTTGTACTCGTGTGACCCCGGGGCCGGTTTTTTCGATCACGCCGGCGCCCTCGTGGCCGCCCACGAGCGGGAGGCGCGCGGTGCCGGTGGCCCGGATGTGCTCGTCGGAATGGCACAGGCCGGCCGCCTCGTACCTGATGAGGACCTCCCCGGCTCCCGGCTCGTCCAGGTCCAGCTCGGTGATCTCCCACGGCTCGCCGCCCTTGCGGAGCACCGCCGCCCTGGTCTTCATGCTTCCTCCGGCTTGGGTTCGGCCTGGCTCGGGGGCCCGGGTAAAGGGCGCCGTCTTTAGTTTTCATATCATGCGCTTCTCGTCGTCGAAAGTGTCATATATCGTGTGCCCTGAGCCGGGAGGAGCTCCTTATGACCGGCGCTAGGTCGGTCGGCCCTGACGCTGTGGCCGACCCCAGGTCTTAAGGGATGCCTCGCGTGGCGCGCCCGCGAGGCAGGCCAGAAGGGGAGCCGCCGTGGACGTATCGCTGGATGGCAAGGTGGCGCTGGTCACCGGGGCCGGGCCGAACATCGGCAGCGGGATCGCGCTGGCGCTTTCCCGGTACGGCGCGCGCGTCGTGTGCAACGACCTGCGGCTCGAGGCGGCCAAGGCGGCCGCGCGGCGGATCGAGCGGCACGGAGGGGTCGCCGTGGCGCTGTCCGGCGACGTGAGCTCCGAGGACGACGTCGTGGCGAACATCGGGGCGGTGCTGCAGACCTGGGGCCGCATCGACATCGTCGTCAACAACGCGGCGGACCTGCACGCCCGCGGCATCTTGGAGGAGGATCTGGCCTCGTTCAACCGGGCGGTGACCGTGGCCGCGGCCGGCAACTTCCTGTTCACCAAGCACGCCGCGATCGCGATGATCGAGCGCGGCATCAAGGGGTCGATCGTCTCGATCCTGTCCTCGAATGCCTGGCAGGGCGCGGCCGGGTTCATCGCCTACGCCTTCCACAAGGGCGGGCTGGCCAACTTCGTCCGGGCCGCCGCGATGGACCTGGCACCGTACGGGATCCGGGTGAACAGCTTCTCCCCCACCGCGCCGCGGCCGGACAACCCGGAACTACTGGCGCAGTGGCGTGCCGAGGGGCGCACCGAGCTGCGGCCGCCCGCGCGCTCGGTGCCGGCCGATCGCCCGCCTTGGTGGCGGCCGGCCGGGACGTTCGACGTGCGGCGGAACATCCCGATGGGCGAGCCGGCCACCCCGACCGACATCGGGCACTGCGTGGCCTGGATGTGTTCGGACTACGCGCGCCTGATCACCGGGTGCGATTTCGTCGTGGATGGCGGGGCGCGGGCCAAGTACTGGGCGTACACGCCGCCTGACGATAACGCCGGGCCGGTGCCGCTGATCCCTTTGGATGTCGCTTCGGAGGCCAGTGATGGGTGACGTTATACGCGCGGCGGTGCAGACGGGGCCACGGCGGATCGAGCTGCGGGAGTTCCCGCGGCCGGTCATCGGGCCGGACGACGGCGGGCTGCTGCGGGTCGAGGCGTGCGGGATCTGCGGCAGCGACGTCGAGCAGTACAAGGGCAGCATGGGAAGCCAGTGGCTGCCGATAGTGCCAGGTCACGAGCCGCTCGGGATCATCGAGGAGGTCAGCGCCTCGGCGGCCGCGCGGTGGGGCGTCCAGCCGGGCGACCGGGTGGCGGTGGAGATCCTCATCCCGTGCCGGTCCTGCGACCTGTGCCTGGCCGGGCGGTACATGTCGTGCCGTCACCGGATCGGGAGTCATGGGGGCTCTAATCCGCCGGAGCGCGGGCTCGGCCCGTGGGGCGGGTTCTCCGAGTACATCCACCTGCACCCGAACGCGATCCTGCACAAGATGCGGGGTGACATCCCGGCCGAGATCGCGGTGATGTTCAACCCGCTGGGCGCGGGCGTTCGCTGGGCTTGTCACCTGGGCGGGGTAGGGCTGGGCGACACCGTGCTCATCCTCGGCGCCGGCCAGCGCGGCCTGGCCGCGGTGCTGGCCTCCCGGGTGGCCGGGGCCGGGACGATCATCGTGACCGGGCTTTCGCGGGACGCCGGGAAGCTGGCGCTGGCTCGTGAGTTCGGCGCTGATCACACGATCGACGTCGAGGTCGAGGACACTGTGTCGCGGGTGGCGGAGATCACCCGCGGTGCCGGGGTGGATGTGGTGCTAGAGCTGACGCCGATGGCGGACCAGCCCATCCGGGACGCGCTGAACGCGGTCCGCTGGGGAGGCCGGGTGGTGCTGGCCGGGCTGAAGGGCGGCCGCCCGGTCGAGCTGTCCACCGACCTGATCATCAACAAGGCGATCACCGTGGTCGGCGCCTTCAGTGTGGACTCCCGCGCCTACGCCGAGGCGATCCGGCTGATCGAGGCCGGCCGGTTCCCGCTGGCGCGGATGCACACGCATACGTTCGGCCTGGACGACATCGCCCGCGCCATCGAGACGCTGGCCGGCGAGGTGCCCGGCGAGGACGCGGTGCACGTCGCCATCGTGCCGGGAGCGTGAGCTTTGATGCTGGCTGACCTGCACGCGCACGTGCTGCCCGGGTCGTTCCCTCCGGCGCCTGGCGGATGCGATCCCGCTTCGTGGCCTGCGATGGAGCCTTCCGGGGATGACGCGAGGGTGCTCGTCTCGGGGGCGCTGCGGTTCACCGCCCGGGCGGTGTTCTTCTCGGCCGAGCAGCGGCTCGCGGCGATGGACGCCAGCGGGGTCGATGCCGAGGTGGTGTCGCCGATGCCCCCGGTGCTGAACTACGCGGTGCCCGGGCAGGCCGGGCGGGACCTGTGCCGGTGGATCAACGAGTTCATCGTGTCCCTGTGCGCGGTGGAGCCGCGCCGGTTCTTCGGGCTCGGGACGGTGCCGATGCAGGACCCGGAGTTGGCCGCGGCCGAGCTAGCCGGGGTCAGGGAGCTCGGGCTGGCCGGGGTGGAGATCGCTTCCAACGTGGGCGGGGTGTCGCTCGGGGACCCGCGGTTTGCTGACTTCTTCGCCGAGGCCTCACGGTTGGGTACGCCTTTGTTCGTGCACGCGATGCCTGCGGCCTCGGAGCGGCTGCCGCTCGCTGCTGCGGCTACGTTCGGCGTCGGGGTGGAGGGCGCGCTGGCCGCGGCTGCGTTGATCACAAGCGGGGTCGCGGAGGCTCATCCGGCGCTGCGGCTGGCGTTCAGCCACGGGGCGGGCGGGTTCCCGCTGATGCTGCCGCGGGCACAGTGGTTCTGGGGGCGGACCTGGAACGAGGAGCCTTCGGGGGCCACCGGGGTTTCCCCGGCTGAGCTGGCCCGGCGGTTCTATTACGACACGCTGGTGTTCGACCACCGGGCCATCCGGTACCTGATCGACATGATCGGCCCGGACAAGCTGTTCGTCGGCTCGGATTTCCCGGCCATGGACCGGGAGGAGCCGGCCGGGCGGACGCTGCTGTCGATGGGCCTGCCCGATGCGGTGCTGGCCGATATCACGTGGCACAACTGCTTCCGCTTCCTCGGCATCGATCCGCCGAAGTTATTCTCATCGGGTGAGCAGCACCATTTCCCTCGAACGGACCGATCCCGGCCCACCCGAGCCATGGACCTCCCCCGGTGGCGCCGCGCAGCGGCCGCCGCGGCTGCTGCTGACCCTGCTCGGTGACTACTGGTGGCAGCGGACCGAACCGCTGCCCTCGGCGGCGATCGTGGCGCTGCTGGCCGAGTTCGGCGTCAGCGACTCGGCGGGCAGGGCCGCGCTGAGCCGGCTGACCCGCAACGGACTGCTGGTCACCTCCAAGACCGGCCGCCGCACGTTCTCCCGGCTGAGCTCGCGGGCGGCCGAGATCCTGGACGACGGCGCGCGGCGCATCTTCTCCTTCGGCGCGGCCAGCCAGCCGTGGGACGGGATGTGGTCGCTGGTCGCGTTCTCCATCCCCGAGGACAACCGGGCGGCCCGCGACGCGCTGCGCAAGCAGCTGCGCTGGCGCGGCTTCGCGCCGCTGTACGACGGGTTGTGGGTCTCCCCGCGCGATCACGCCGCCGAGGTGATCGGGTACCTGAAGGACCTCGACATCACCACCGGCACCGCGTTCCGGGCGAGCTCGGTGCCGACTGACGGCGAGATCCCGGCCCGGGCCTGGGATCTGGACGGCCTGCGCCAGCGGTACGAGTGCTTCATCGCCTTCGCCGGCCAGCTGCGGGACGCGGCGGTGGCCGGGCGCGTGCCGCCGACCGACGCGCTCATCGCCCGGACCCGGGTCATGGACGAATGGCGGGCGTTCCCCGCGCTCGACCCGGACCTGCCCGCCGAGCTGCTGCCCGGAGGGTGGCCGCGCTCGGCCGCTCGCGAGCTGTTCATCGGGTGCTACGACCTGCTCGGGCCGCTGGCCGCGCTGCGTGTCCGGCAGATCATCACCCGGTACGGCCCCGAGCTGGCTGACCGGGCCGCTTACCACAGCTCGGAGCTGAAGCTGAGCGCCGCGCCTTCGGGAGCGGACGGCTCCTGAGGCTACGCCGACGCAGCATCAGT
>JBKQQQ010000320.1:0-3114 GCA_052144275.1 Streptosporangiaceae bacterium | reverse complement strand
GACCTGCAACTTCGGCTTGTGCGCACGCACAAGCCTTAGCTAGAAGGACTTCCTGGTGGCTGCCCGGGGACCTGGCCGCTTTCGCGTCCCTCCCCGCCGGGCAAGAAGAACTCTAGGGGTGCTTGGCCCCTTCGTCAAATCGAAGTTGGCTACGAGGTGTTACCGCAGGTCAGACGCGGCGTAGCAGAACGTAGGCACCCCGGTGCCGCCTGGCCAGGCCTCGCTGGCCGGGCAGAAATTTATCTTCGGCCTGCCGTGTCATCGCGGAATCTTCCCTCGTGCTTACTGGGTCAAACGCTATTAGCGGGTTACTTATCGCGGCGCACGCTCGCGTATCGGCGTGAAAACGGCTCATCCGGACCGCGGCCGCAATGAGCACATCGTCGGACACAACTTGATCACGACGGCGATGGGTCCAGCTGCTGTCCGCGCTTATGGCATATGCGCTAGCTCTACAGGTTTGCCCGAGGCAAGGATCCCGATCGCTACGGCAGCGCGATTTCGCATATGGCGTAACGCGGCCGACCCGGCCGCACGGCTGGCTGCGCCCGGGAGCACCGATGCTGCCCCGTCCCTCGGCCTCCGCGCCGCTTCCGTTCCGGCCGCGATGATGTGACATCGTGCCGACTGTCAACCTGACCTTAGACCGGCCTGATACGAGGTCCCCTGATACGAGGTCCAGGGCCATGAAGACCTAAGGACATGTCAGTCGGCAGGTGTTCGTCGGCAGGGATGACCTCTACCGCTCCGATCATGCGCTTGCCACGGCGCAGAAATAGAAGACGTCCGTACAGCAGATCATCCGCTTTGGGGACAGCGTTCACATCCGTGACTTTGTGGTTGTTCAAGTAGGCCCCGCCTTCAGCGATCGCCCGGCGGCCAGCCGAGACAGTCGGCACAGTGCCAGCTGCCGCCATCAGGTTGGCGATGGAGGGAAGGCCGGCGACAGTTGTGCTGGCGGCCCCACCATGGCTTGGGACCTCCGACGGGACTGGCCATTTGTACGGGTGCAGCTCGGCGGCGGCCGAGAATAGGGTGCGCTGGTCGACGTCTCTGAGCTCTCCGTGGCCGAACAGGGCTTGGCTGGCAGCGATGGCGCGACGGGTCTCGTCGGCGCCGTGCACATGCGTGGTGATCTCCTCGGCCAGCGCGCGCTGACCGGCCCGGGCTGCGGGCCGCTCTACGCTTTCCGCGGACAAGGCCTCGATTTCCTCCCGGGACTTGAAGCTGTACACCCGTAGCAGACCGGGCACCTCGACGTCGGCCACGTTGAGCCAGAACTGGTAGAACGCGTACGGCGGCATCAGGTCGGCGCTGAGCCAGATCGCGCCGCCCTCGGTCTTGCCATACTTGGTCCCGTCCGCCTTGGTGATCAGCGGTATGGCCAGGGCATGCACTGACGCGCTTTCGACGCGCCGGATCAGATCCACCCCAGCGACCAGGTTGCCCCACTGGTCGCTGCCGCCGAGCTGCAAGGTGCAGCCGTGCCGCCGGTACAGCTCCAGGTAGTCCATGGCCTGCAGCAGCTGGTAGCTGAACTCGGTGTAGCTGATCCCGCCGGCCTCGAGCCTGGCCTTCACCGACTCACGGTCCAGCATCCGGTTGACCGAGAAGTGCTTGCCGATGTCCCGCAGGAAGTCGAGCACGTGCATGTCCCCGGTCCAGTCCAGGTTGCTCACGACCAGCGCGCTGGACTCACCCGTGTCGAAGTCGAGGAACCTGGACACCTCGCCGCGGATTCGCTCCACCCACTGGCCCACGACCTCGCGCGGGTTCAGCACCCGCTCGGTCGACTTGCCGCTCGGATCGCCGATCAGCCCGGTGGCCCCGCCGACCAGCCCGATCGGCCGGTGCCCGGCGAGCTGCAGCCGGCGCATGGTCAGCAAGAGCGCCAGGTTGCCGATATGCAGGCCCGGCGCGGTCGGGTCGAAGCCGGCGTAGAAGGTGACCCGGCCGGATTTCAGCGCAGAGCGCAGCTCTGTGAGATCGGTCGTGTCGGCGAGCAGGCCGCGCCAGGAAAGTTCGTCGATGATGTCGTCCACGCCTGCATGGTGCCACTTAAGGGCCGTTAGGGGGTAACCAGTTTGCGCCGGGGCACATGCGCCCGGTACACCGACACCGTCGGCTCACCCTCGAACCAGAAGCGCCAGGGGATCTCGGCCGCGCTGCTCACCCCGACCCGGGGTCCGGTGGCAATTCTCCGGGGGGTTCCAGCGGGGTCGTCCCCCCGGGCTGGCATATTTTCCGAACGAGGTGGGTTGCCCGCCCCAGTACTGACCCGGAGTGGCGATGCGGCGGCGCACACGTCGGCTCCGTCCAGCGACCTGTCGATGCCGAGCGCCTGGCAGAGCCGGGCCGGGCCGCGGGCCAGGTCGCGGTCCGCGGCCCGCACCGCCCCCCTGGTGCGCCGGGCCCGGGCCAGGTCCGCGCCCGCGATGATCGCGCCCGCCCGCAGCAGCACCGCCGAGGCGCTGCCCTCCTCCCCCAGGCAGACCATGTTGACGCAGAAGTGCATGCCGTAGGTGAAGTAGACGTAGGCGTGCCCGGGCGGGCCGAACATCACCGCGTTCCGCGCGGTCTTCCCGCGGTAGGCGTGCGAGGCCGGATCGGACCGGCCGGCGTACGCCTCGACCTCGGTGAGCTCGACCGCGACCAGGCCATCCGCCGTCTGGTGCTCGAGCACGCAGCCGAGCAGTTCCGGCGCGACCTCGACCGCGTGCCTGGCGAAGAAGCCCCGCGAGATCGGCACCTACCTGAAGTCCTCGGCGGCCCAGGCTGCGTGCACATCCACCGTCGCGCGCAGCGCGGTGATCTGCTCGGCGACCCGGTCCGGTGCCGTCCCGCCGAATCCCTTGCGGGCCGCGAGGGCGCCCTCGACCGTCAGCACCTGCCGGACGTCAGGGGTCAGGTGCTCGGAGACCTTGGCCAGGTCGGCGTCGGCCATATCGGGCAGGTCACAGTCATGCACCTGACACCACACCACCAGGTGCCCGACCACCTCGTGCGCCTCGCGGAACGGGACGCCCCGGCGGACCAGGTACTCGGCCAGGTCGGTGGCGAGCGTGAACCCGGTCGAGGCGCCGCGACGGAGCCGGTCGGGATTGACCCGCATCG
>JBKQQQ010000319.1:0-6934 GCA_052144275.1 Streptosporangiaceae bacterium | reverse complement strand
AGGGTCGCCGACACCGAGATCGACCGCCAGACGGTCGACCCGTTCCCGGGGCTCACGAGCTACGAGAAGCGGCGTGCCGCCAAGTGCCCCGGCCCGACCACCCCGTCGCCGACCTCTCCCAGGAACGAGTCAAGCGTCGGCCCGTGCTCGGCGGCCTCCTCAACGAATACGAGCGAGCCGCCTAAAGCCCAGGTCACGCCCGCCGGCACAATTCTGGCACCCCACAGGGCGCCGCGCTGGACGCGGGAAACGTCCGGAAGATGTTCAAACGCATCTGCGCCGCGGCCGGCGCCGGGGACGGCTGGACACCGCGCGAGCTGCGGACCACCTTCGTTAGCCTGCTCAGCCACCGCGGGGTCAGCATCGAGGAGATCGCCCGCCTGGCCGGGCACGCCTCCACCCGCACCACCGAGATCGTCTACCGGCGCGAACTGCGGCCCGTCATCACCACCGGCGCCGAGATCATGGACGAGCTCTTCACGGCAACCTAACCCCGCACCAGCCCGAGACCTCCGCCAAAGGCCCGCACCACCCAGCTCCGCATCACTGATGACCGGACCCTCCCGGCCCGGCAAGCGACAGCTCATTCCAACCGATCCGGCAGGACATCACGCAAAGCGACCATTTGTCCGCCGCCACCAATTCAGATCGCCGAATAGGAATGCCTACTAATATGATAGACATTTGCCAAGGTCTGCGCGCGGAATGTCCAGTTCTGCGACATAGCGAGTGCTCGCCAGCTGCCGATGGCCCGCTCTATAAGGCGGCCGAGCGCACGGTACGGGGATATGTTGCTGGCCGTTCGCTTGGCTGACCGGCGCGTCCGTTAGCAGCGGATGGTTAAGGCTGCAGCATGGGTGCCAGTGCGTTAAACGCGGACGGGTCGACCAGCAGGACAGGGCGCGCGGCGGCCTCCCACGTGCCTGCGAGGCACGCCTCCGCAGCCAGCCGCCGTGCAGACACTACGTCTCCGGCCTTAAGGAGAATCTCCGCGACCCATGCCCGTGCCTGCGACCGCTGGGCTGGGTCGGTGATGGACCGCACCACCGTCATGGCCTGCTCGCTGCAGCCGACTCGCGCGAGCTCCGCCGCCACACTCCACAAGGCGGTGTCCTGATCAGATACATCAGCGATAGACCGGGCGGTAGTCTCTGCCTGCTCGTGGTGGCCGGCTGCGACGAGAGCCACGGCGACCTCCCCAATCGCCCATTTCTGCCTGACTGGGCTAGCAATGGACCGGGCCATGGCCTCCGCACGCTCGTACTGGCCGACCCTGACGAGTTCCGTCGTGGCCGAGGCTAGCGCGTCATCCTGTTCGTCTGGTTCGGTGATAGACCGGGCCACCGCTTCCGCTCGGTTAACCGCGGCGTCCGCCTGCGCGTGCAATCCAGCCCTTTCGAAGGCCTCGGCGACTCGGACAAGGGCGGCCGCCCGCTGGGATAGGCCATCGATCAACCCCGCCGCCGCTTCCGCCTCGCTGGCCGCGTCAGCCGCCCGCGCTGGTTGGCCTGCCGTCACCAGCACCGTGGCTACCTGGGTCAGGGCGTATGACCTGGCGTCTGGGTCGATGATCGACCGGGCGATGGGCTCGGCCTCCTCGTGGTTCCCGCGCCTCGCGAGCGCGACCACCACCCGCGCTAGGGCGCTGTCCCGCATAGCCGGGTCGGCGATGGACCGGGCCGCAGCTTTCGCCGTCTCGTGCTTCCCAGCCTCGGCCGCCGCTTCAGCGACCCACATCACGGCATAGGCCCGTCGGCTGGGGTCCGAGACGGACTGAGCGATTACTTCGGCTGGCTCGTATCGCCCGGCGCGTGCCATGGCAGCCGCCACCTTGAGCAGTGCGCCCCCCTGAGTCCCCGGATCAGGGATGGACCAGGCGATTGCCTCGGCGCGCTCATGAGATCCAGCTCCTGCGAGGGCAGCCGCGACCCACATCAGGGCTTGGGCTTGCCGCTTGGGGTCGGTAATGGACCTTGCTGTGGCTTCAGCCTCGTCGGCCCGGCCGGCCCGCGCGTAGCTCGCTGCAGCCCCATCCAGCTTGAGTTCCTTGAAGACGGGGTCCGCGATCAACTGGGCTACCGCTTCCGCGTGCTCGGGCTCATCTGCGTCTGCGAGGGCGCCCGCTATCGCGACGAGGGCGTCGCGCTGGCGACGCGGGTTCGTTATCGCCCGAGCTGTCGCCTCCGCATGCCCGGCCGTGATCATCGCCTCCTCGCGGCGTCCCACTCTGACCAGCGCCTCCGCGACCTCGGCCAGCGCGCTCGCGCGCTCGGAAGGCTTGCTGATCCACTCGACCGTCTCCTCGGCCTCGCCGAGTTGCCCGGCTACCGCCAACGCGACCGCCACTCGCGTCAGGGCATCTGCTCGCACATCCTCTTTGCTGATCGATCGGGCCGTCGTTATCGCCTGCTCGTGCCGCCCGGCGTCGGCGAGTGTTATCGCGACCGCGTGCAGAGCGTATGCCCGTCCGGAGTCGTTGGTGATTGCCTCGGCGGCCGCCGTGGCCTCCTTGGGCCGCCCCGTCGCGGCGAATGTTCTTGCGACCTCATCCAGCAGCAGCCGCTGCCAGTCCTCGGCCAGCGACAAGATTAGTCCTTGCGCCTCTCGGGCCTTGGCGACCGCCAGCTCAGATTGCCCGGACGCTGCCAGCGCCGCTGCACCCGCGGCCAGGGCCTGAGCTTTCCAGATAGGCACGGTGGTCAATCCAGCCGCCGCCTCAGCCTCCCCCGCCACCCCGATTGCCTGCTCGTAAAGCCCGGCCCCAGTGAGCGTCTTCGCGATCCGCGACAGTGTCATCGCCTTACGAGAGGGGTCAGGAACTGACTGGGCCATGTCCCGCGCCAGCTGGGCTGTGGCGACCGCCTGCTCGTGGCGTTTGGTCTGCGCCAGGACCTCCGCTACTTTGGCCAGGGCAGTTGCCTGGTCGGAGGCGTGGTAGAACGATCTGGCTTCATCGACCGCTTGCTCAAGTTGTCCCATAGCCGCGAGCGTCCTCGCGATTTCGGTCACGGCGGGGTTCTTGTGATCCCAATCGTGGTTCGCTTCAGCCACGGTAAGTGCTTTCCTGGCTGCGGTGACCGCATGCTCATGCAGCCCGCCTTCGGCGAGTGCCTTCGAAACCTCGATCAAGTGCAGCGCCTGCCAGCGCGCTTGGTTGTCCGACACGGCAGACACCTGCGCTTGCCCGGCGACGGCGTCCGCGTGCTCGCGGTAGCCGGCTCGGGCCAGCGCCGCCGCGATCTTGGCCAGGGCCTCTGCCGCGCCGTAGCGGCCAATGATCGAATTCGCTATATCGGTTGCCTCATTGACTTGCCCGGCTGCCGCGAGCGCCGTCGCTGCACGGGCGAGGACGGGTACCGCCTCGGACGGGTCGGCGATCGACTGCGCAGCCGTTTCCGCCTTCCACCCGGCGGCGGCGGCCAGGTCGGCCTCCCTCGTCTCCGCCAGCGATTCCGCCACTCGGGCCAGGGACTCCGCCCGCCGCCGCGGATCGGCGGGCGAGGCCGCGAGTGCTTCGGCCCGTCTCTGATGACCGAGATTGGCCCATACCGCGGGCAGCGCCACAGGGGTGTTGTCATTCCGTTCGGTGAGATGATCGCGATGCCAGGCCAGCATCAGCGCGCTCCCCAGATCCGGGCTCTCGCATGCGGTGATGCGCTTCAGCGTGGCGCGCACCTCTTCAATGGCGGCAGCGTCGCCTCCGGTCAGGTCGAGCATCCGGTCATGGCGCGCTAGGTCGGTCGCGTACTCGGTCATCCGGGACACGTCGCCGACCTCGTCCAGAAGGTTGAAGTATCCGCTCAGCAGGTACTCCGGGGTTCCGGGCGGCCATCTGCGTGCATGGTAGGAAGCGGCCCAGGCTTCCAGTTTTGCTCGGTAGTCCGCCAGCCGCCTGCCGAACGTCTGGACGGCCGCGTCCTGGAGGCTCTGGTGCCCCAGCAGGTAGAGCTCCGAAGCGGCACCTGTGGCCGACTGCCCGGCGCGCCGGGAAAACGTCCGCCCGGACACGCCATTGAGGATCTCATCGATCTCCCAGAGTGGAATGTCGGTCAGTTCTTCCAGGTCAGCGGCTGACAAGCCACCTCTGGCAGCGGCCAGTAGCCCGAGTAGCTGCCGACCGGGTTCGCCGCCGCGCAGCAGGCGGGCGAGTTCCGTGCGAGCCAGCTGACCTATTTCCTTCGCGTGAGGAGATCTGGCGAGCGGGCGCACGATCCCCGGGTCACGCAGCGGGTGCCCGCCCGGCACGTCGTCGGGAATTGGCGGGTCGGGCCGCCCGGCCACGACCACTCGCATTCCGGCCGGCGGACTGGCAGGCAGCAGGGCGGCGATGCTGTGGGCGTCCGGGCCTGCCCCGCGGTCTTCGTCCAGCCCGTCCACCACGAGCACCAGCCGTCTTCCGCCGTCTTGGCAGGCGGTCGCCGCCTGGCGCAGGAGGCTGAGCAGGTGCGCCTCCCGCGTGGCCTCTGGTAGTGCCGGCGGCAGCGGCTGGCCCAGCAAGTCGGCCAGTTGCTCAAGCAACACCTGAGTGAATGCTTCCCGCGTGTCCTGGCCTGCGAGCCGTGCTGTGATGAAGAAGGACACTATGCGCACCTGTTGGGACACGTCGCTGGGTGGCCGGAGCACAAATGTGGACAGCAGCGCCGACTTTCCATACAAAGCATCGGCCCGCCACCAGACATACGGGCCTCGGTCCGGCTCCAAGCAGAACCGAGCCAGTTCGGCGAGTTCTGTCTCCCTGCCCAGCAGGCCCGGTGGATCCTGCGGGGCGATCCGCCTCACCTGCTCCAGATACGCTGACGGCGGGGCCAGCGCGGTCGGGGGCGCCACGGGATGGGCACCTTCTGGCCGGGCCAGGTCGCTGATCATGCTCTTGAGTTGTTGGTTGTCCAGACGTGACTGGTCGTGGTTCAGCTGAGAGGCCAGCGGGAACAGTGCCCCTTCCCGTGATCCTCGGACGAGGATCTCCCGCAGCAGGTGGGCGGTCACCTTCTCCGCAAGAACGACATCAGGCAACTCCAGGAGGTCGCTGGAGGATAGCCCCGTCCCGGTTAGGCTTGGATCGTCCAGGACCGCAAGTTGGGCGGCAATGCCTGCCTGCAGCGCCTCCAGCATTGTCGGGTGCTTGGCCAGGGCCGCTCGCGGGATCGGCTTGCCGAAGACCTGGCTGATAACCAGCGCGACATGCTCGGCCTGCTCATCGTCGTCTGGGCACAGCTCTTGGGCAGTCTGCCGGACCGCGGTTGAGGCAGCCGAGCGCAGTGCCCGTTCCTGCTCGCTGCCGAGCAGCACGGTGGCCAACCCCTTGCGGCCCCGATCGGCGAGCAGCGAGATCAACCACGCGGCAAGGTCGTCAGCAACGAACACCACGAAGCCAGTGTCCCAGACCATAACCAGCAGCGCACTGCCTGCAATGGGCGCGGACGAGCAGGTACGTGCTCGTCTGCCACCGCTGGCCAGTTGACGCGGCACGCCAGATCGAACTGATATGCAGGCTTCAGCTCATGAGTACCGAGAAGCCGCTAGACGCGCCGATCGGCGGATATCGCACGCGGCGCGAGCGCCTATTAGTCACTGTCTGTAACGCGGGTCTCCGGCTGACCTACCCTGGCCGACCGGAATCAACCCCCACCCAAGACCCATGGCGGGTTCTGGGCTTACCTTGGCTGCACCTCAGATAGGCGCGTTCTTCCGGGACGCCGAGCTCGCGCAGCCGGTCGCGCTGGGCGGTGAGGTCCTGGGCGTCGGTGGAGCAGCGGGCGTAGCCGATCAAGGTCTGGGTCATGACCGGGAGCGTACGGATAGCCCCCGACAATCGAGATTTTCACCGGAGGGGTATCTGCGACACCGCAGCTGCAGACCACTCCTGGCCGGTTCCAGGGCCGCCGGGTGTGCGGTTGGGGTTCCTCCAGCGGACACGGCGGGGCGTTAGCTCAGGAAGTTCCGCACGCGCTCGGCGACGAGGGCTGGCGCCTTCTCGTCCGGCGCGAAGTGGTCGAGGCCGTCCAGTATTTCCACTGTTGCATCGGGGACCACCTGCTGGAGGGCTGAAAATAGCTGTGCCGTCAAGAAGGCCGGGCTCTTGCCGCCGCCGAGGAGCAGCACGCGAGCCTGGATCGAGTGGTAGCGCTCGGCGGTGCCATCGTCTAGCCGTGCCTCCTGCTCATGCTCGGCAGCGCTTGCCTCGAGAAGAGGTTCCATGCGCCGCCACTGCTCGCCGCGCACCATCAAACGCAGCACCGCGCGCAGATACCAGAACGGCAGCCTGGTGACCGGCCCGGGTGCTGCCCCGCTGCCGCGGACGAAGACGGCGAAGGCTCCTCGCGTGTCCCCGGCAGCCAGCAGTTGCCGATAGCGGGGCACCCAGGCCACGGGGATCGAACCCGCGATCGACACTCCGGGTTCGTACACCGCGACGTGCGAGAACACGGCCAGTCTCCGAGCCGCCTCCAGCGCGACGAAACCGCCGTAGCTGTGCCCGAACACGGCCGTCGCTCCGGTGGCCGCCTGGACAGCGGCCAGGTCGTCACACTCCTTCTCGACGCTGTAGTCCGGGCCCTGGGGGCCGCTGGCTCCTCTGCCGCGCCGGTCCATGACATGGACGGCGAAGGTCCCGGCCAGCTCCCGGGCGAGGGGAAGATAGTCCCCGCCGGTTCGAAGGGCGCCGCCGACGACGATCAGCCCTCTTCCCTCGCCGACGGTCTGGTAGGCGATGCCGGTGCCGTCGGCCGAGGTGACAGCGGACGTGGTGGTCTTGCTGGTCATCGGTCTCCTCGTTTCTCTCCGCGTGGTGGCGAGCGCCACCCGTGAGAAGGACGGACGGGCCCGCCCGGAGAGGACACCCCCGCGGCGCGAAGCCGGAAAAAATTTGAACCACTATTACCGCGCCGAGGCTTGATCAGACACCAGCCGGGGCCGGCCCGCCAATGTCGCAGCT
>JBKQQQ010000318.1:0-5772 GCA_052144275.1 Streptosporangiaceae bacterium | reverse complement strand
ACGCACTCTTTGGTGCTGGTCTTGCCGCCGTTGGCCTTGTGCCTGACATGGTGCACCTCACAGGCACTGGCGGGCTGGTTGCAGCCGCCTGCCCACCGGCAGCGCTTGTCCCGGAGGGTGACGGCGTTGCGGATCCCGGCCGGGATCGTCTCGGCGTAGCCGATGTCCAGCGGTAGGCTCGGACCGGCCAGCCGGGCGCCGAGCTGCCGGCGGCGCAGGAACGACGCCAGCCCGCCCGGACCCGACAAGAGATCCACAGCCTTGCCGATCACGGCCTGCTCGAGCGCCTCCCACGCCCGGCTGGTGTCCGCGGGCGCCTCGGCACCGGCGGTGTCATCGGTGCCGTCGCCGTCCGGGGTGCCATGACGGAGCTTGTCGAGCTGCACGCACAGCCGGACCAGCTCCTCCAGGGCCGCCGGGTTGACCTCGCCGGTGACGAACGGGGCCATCGCCGCGTCGCACGCCACCGCCTTCGCGGCGTCGCCGTCCAGCCACGCCCCGATATTTCCGCCGCCCTCGGCGGCCTCGGCGCGGTGCGCGGCCCACGCGGCCCGCATCTGCTCGACCCACTCACTGACCAGGGTCGTGCTGCCGTCCATAGCCAGCAGCTCGGCCAGCGGGATGTGCACCCACACCTTCACCGGCTGCCCGGCCCGCTCCGGTAGCATGCCCGCCGCCGCCAGCCTGCGCATCGCCTCCAGGAGCGCATCATGGCACCGCTGCTCCCGCGTCCGGGTGTCCTCCGCGTCCGCGGGCGCCGACAGGGCATCCAGCACCGCCTGCACCGCGGCGGCACACTCTGGGCTCAGGTCGCCGTGCAGCACCCCGGCGCCGCCCAGCGTGGTCACCAGCCGCAGCGCCCGGTCCTCGAACGACTCATCCTTGTCCTTATCGGGCTCCTCGGCCCGATACCGCACGTAGATCTCCGCGAACAGCCCGGCCAGGTCCGCCAGCCCCAGCCCGGAGACCGCGGCATCCGCCAGGATCTTGTCCGCGTCCTCCCGCCGCTCCTCCGGCAGCTTGTCCGTCCACAGGCACAACGTCCGCGCCGCCGACTCCGAGATCTCCCCGGCCGCCAGCGCCTCCGCGACCCGCGGGTGCGCCTCCGACCGCCGGACCCACGCGGTGTAGGCGACGGCGGCGCCCCTGGTGACGCCGGTCTTGTTGATGAGCCAGGCCCGCGGGCTGTAGTCCGCGTCGGCCGTGTAGCCCTGCCCGGCGGTGTACGCGCCCAGGATGGAGGTCCGCGCTGCCGTGGCCACCGAATTGGCCTGCTCAAGGGCCCGCAGGAACCGGGCCTGCTCCTCGGCCGCCATCGCGGTCGCGTCCGTGGCGGCGAGGTAATCCAGCCCGGCCCGGACCATCTGCATGGCCTCGGTGGCACTGGCGAAGACCGGGACGGTACCCACTGGGCTGCTCGCCTCCCTCCGGCTGCTCGGGCTGGTCAGCTGCCGTGGCTGTTCCTGAAGGTTCTCCTGTTCCCCGGTCGAGGCGACTGCCCCGGCCTTGATATCTCTCAGACTGCAGTTCGATTCTACTCCTCTGCTACGACATTTCCCGGACGCCACGCGGGCTCGTCAGCCCGAAATAACCCGCAAGATCAAGCCGCCCCGTAGGTACGGGCGTGCTCATGTCGTCAGCGTGGCGAGCTGGATCTCGAAGAGCTGGCCGGGTCAATGCCCATGGACGCGAAGTTCCCGGCGATTTCGAGGCTGACGATGCCGTGCAGGCGGCTGTAGGTTCTTAACAGACTTGGCCAATTTCTCATCGATCTGGCCAGCGGATGGCCGATCGGCCAAATCGATGAGTGTGACTCCTGTCCGGTCTCAGTTGCTGTGGCAGATTCTCAGTGCATGCGCAGATGATCTGGCGAGTCTCAGTAGTCCTGGCAAGTCATCCCGGCGACGGTGACATGGCGTGACTGATCGTTTTCTCAACTGAACGTTACTGTCTCATTGTCTCCGGCAAACTGCGGTGCGCGACAACGGGGCGAATCCCGGGAACCTGGGGCGGCACTCCCCTACGGTCGGTCCATGGCGGACGACGACGTCGTGGCCGGGCCGTGCATCGACGTGCGGCTCTTGGCGGGTCGGCTCGACGACTCCGCCGAGGCGGTAGGCGTCAAGAAGCCCGGCGGCAAGGTCCGCGCAGCGGACCTGCGCGGCAGGGCCGCCTGCCGCTGCTGGGCTATGCGACTTGGGCGGTGACCGGGGTGGCACGGTTCACGGGTCGGCCAGCTGGTCGCGGCGGCGGATGAGGTACGCCGTCTCGGCGGTGTTGCCGGCCAGCCCGATGGCCCGGTCGTACGCCGACCGCGACTCCTCGCTCCGGCCCAGCCGGCGCAGCAGGTCGGCTCGGGTGGCGTGGAAGGCGTGGTAGCCCTCCAGCGGCAGACCGTCAACCTCCGCCAGCGCGACCTCCGGGCCGTCGAGCTCGGCGACCGCGATCGCCCGGTTGAGCCGCACGATCGGCGAGGGGTCGAGGCGGACCAGCTGGTCGTAGAGCGCGATGACCTGCGACCAGTCGGTGTCGCGGACGTCGCGGGCGTCGGTGTGGACGGCGTTGACCGCGGCGAGGATCTGGTAGCGCCCCGGCGCCTGGCCGGAGGCGAGGCGAGCGCGGACCAGGGCGTGGCCCTCGGCGATCAGCTCGCGGTCCCAGGCGCCGCGGTCCTGCTCGCCGAGGGCGACGAGCTCACCGCTCGCCGACACCCGCGCGGCCCGGCGGGCCTCCGTCAGGAGCATCAGCGCCAGGAGCCCGGCGACCTCGCCGTCCGCCGGCATCAGGTCACGGACCAGCCGGGTCAGCCGGATCGCCTCGGCGGTCAGGTCGCTGCGGACCGACTCCTTCCCGGGGCCCGAGGCCAGGTAGCCCTCGTTGAAGATCAGGTAGAGGACGGCGAGCACCCCGGTGACCCGGGCCGGGAGCTCCTCATGTGACGGCACGCGATAGGGGATCTTCGCCGCCTTGATCTTCTCCTTCGCGCGGGTGATCCGCCGGCCCATGGCGGTCTCCTGGACCAGGAACGCGCGGGCGATTTCGGGCACGGTGAGCCCGCCGACCATCCGTAGGGTCAGCGCAACCCGCGCCTCCATGGCGAGAGCAGGGTGGCAGCAGGTGAAGACGAGGCGGAGCCGGTCGTCGTCGATGGCGCCGAGCGGCTCGGGGGCGTCGGACAGCATCAGCGCCTCCTTGTGCTTTTCCTCGCGCCTGGCCTCGCGCCGGACCCGGTCGATGGCCTTGCGGCGGGCGGTGGTGGTGAGCCATGCGCCGGGACTGGGAGGGACGCCGTCGACCGGCCAGCGCTCGACGGCGGCCGCGAACGCCTCGGCGGCCATCTCCTCGGCGATGTCGAGGTCCCCCAAGCGCCTGGCCAGGGTCGCGACCACCCAGGCCCACTCCTCGCGGTGGGCCCGGGCGATCACCTCGCCGACGTCGGTCATTCGCCCAGGAACGGCCTGAGCTCGACCCTCCGGTTGCAATGCTTTGACCCCAGGGCGGCGAGCCGGAGCGCCACGTCGAGATGGGGGGCCTCGATGATCCAGAAGCCGACGATGTGCTCCTTCGACTCCAGGTAGGGCCCGTCGGTGAACACCGCCTCCCCGTCCCGGCCGTCGATGACGGTCGCCGTGTCGGGCGACGCGAGGCCGCCTGCAAAGACCCACTGGCCCTCGGCCCTGAGCTGCTCGTTGAAGACATCGATCGCGATCTCCTCCTCCGCAGTGGCGAGGTCGCCCGTGTCGTCGAGCACGGAAATCAGGTACTGCGCCATCGGAATCATCTCCTGTCGTCGTCTGGCCGCCCCCTCGGGCCGCCTGTCACCCCTTCTACGAACCCGCTGCCTCGATCCGGACGCGCTCCGCTGAGATTTCTTCGAGGATTTTCGTACGCCGCGCGGTACGGCGGGCGATCGGACGCGATGGCGGGGAGTGTTTGTGCTGATCCGCGGCCTCGATGCTACCGGTGTCACGCGGCCAGGAGCCGTCGCCGGTAGTTCTCACGCTCGAGCGGTCACTGCGACTGCCCCGCCACCAGCCGGCCAGCTCCTGGACACCACGCCAGGGGACATCGCCGGCCGCCCTGGCTTCCCCTTCCCCAGCCGTCCTCACCCGCTTGAGCCCCTCCGCACCAGCCTGGCGAAGCTCGCCAGCATCGCGGAAGACACGCTCCGTGAAGATGATGACCCCGGCCGAACCAGGAAGATGCCAAGTTAACTGAGACAAGCGAGGCGGCAGAATCTCAACCGATCTGGCATCCGCCCAGCTCACGCCAAGATCACCAGGCAGGAAAACTGAGACCGGACAACTCCCATCGATAGTCGTCACATGCCAGACGCTACTTGTCACCATGATCGATGGCAGCTGGCGGCGCCGGACGGTGCAATGCACACACCCTCCGGTGCCCCGGCTGCCGGCAATGGCGCACAGCCTGCTGATTTATATAAGCGCCCGGTCGCAGTGGCTGTGCATGGCTTTGTCAATCCCAAGTGGATCTGGCGCAAATAACGTGAAAGCAACGGTCCGATCTTGGGCTGGATGCGGCTGCCGACGTGGACCTTGGCCACTACTGCCGGACACGCGGCAACGTATACGGTTGTTTCGCAAGAGCGTGCTGCGGTCATCGCGCCTGACCTCCGGCGTGACGGCGACCGGGACGCGGCAAAGCGTCCGAAGGAGCACCGGTGAAGATCGCGGGTTTCGAGATCGTCCCGTTCGAGGTATCGGTGGACCGGTTCGGGCTGGGTGAGCCGCTGCCCGGCCACAAGGTCGTCCAGACGCTGGCCAGGGTGCTCACTGACGAGGGAGCCGAGGGCTATTACCTCGGCGGTCATTTCCACGGGGACCAGGATGGCCTGCTGCCCGGAGAACAAGCGCTGATCACGCAGTTCGTCGGCCCGCTGCTGGCTGGCCAGGATCCGTTCGACCGGGAGTACATCTGGCAGCAGCTGTGGCTGTCGAAGCTGCCGGAGAACGTGGTGAGCGTGGTCGACCTGGCGTTGTGGGACCTGGCCGGGCGGGTCACCGGCCTGCCGGTGCACAAGCTGCTCGGCGGCGCTCGCGACAAGGTCAAGGCGTACGCCAGCAGCGTCAACAACCTGGGCCTGCCCGAGGACTATGCCGCCCATGCGGCCGACTGCCAGCGCCGGGGCTACCGCGCCTACAAGATCCACAACGCCATCTACTGGGACCCCGGAACGAGGCAATTTGCCCCTCCGCGGCCCTCGCACATCGACTGGGACATCGAGACCTGCCGCGCGGTGCGGGCCGCCGTGGGCGATGAGATGGTGCTGATGTATGACCCATGGGGGACGTACAACACCTATGGCGAGGCGCTGCGGGTGGGCAGGGAGCTGGAGCGGCTCGGGTTCTACTGGTATGAGCAGCCGATGCCGGAGTACCGGGTGGATTCCTACGTGAGGCTGGCCGAGGAACTGACCATCCCCATCTGCTCACCCGAGATCGCCGAGGGCGGCCTCCACACCAGGGCCGAGTGGATCCTGCGCCGGGCATCCGACATCAGCCGGATCGACGTGCTGCGGGGCGGCATCACTGGCGCCATGAAGACCGCCGCCCTCTGCGAGGCCTTCGGCGTGCGGTGCGAGCTGCACATGAGCGGCTTTGGGAACCTTCAGGTGCTCGGCGCGACCAGCGAGGACGTCAGCGAGTACTACGAGCGCGGCCTGCTCGGGCCCGGAGTGGACTACGACGCGACCCCGCCTTACCTGCAGGCGCCCTGCGACCCGCTCAGCCCCGACGGCTTCGTCACGGTGCC
>JBKQQQ010000317.1:0-9385 GCA_052144275.1 Streptosporangiaceae bacterium | reverse complement strand
GCCGGCCGCCCGTTGCCAGCCGGTTAGTCCCGCTGACCACCACGCGGCGGCCACGGTGCGGGTTGGGGTCACCAGTTGCCAGCCGACGACCACGTAGCCGTCGCGGCCGGCCGCCGCCTGCTCGGTGAACAGGCCGCTCCCGGTGAAGACAGGCTCGCCGTCGGCGGCGGACCAGACGCTGCCGTCAGCCGAGCCGATGACCACCGGATGTTCGGGAGCGGACGCCGTGACGCCGCCCACCGCAAGCCATCCGGCGCTGCCGTGCGTGATGCCGGTGAGCTGCTGGATTCCGGGCCTGGCCAGGAGGGCATCGTCGGCGGCGCGCTGCCAGGTGCGGCCGCCGTCGGCGGACATCCAGGCCGCCGGGAAGCCGTTCGCGCTGCCGACCGCGACCTGTCGGCTGCCCTGAGCCGCGATGGCATTGACGGCAAGCTGGGGTTCCACCCCGCCGGGGATCGCGGCCAAGCTAAGGTTCCTGACCCCGCCGGAGCCGGAGCCGGAGCCGGACCCGTCGGAGCCGCCGGTCACCGTGATCAGCTGCTGGCTGACGCCGAACGCGCTGACGCCGAACGCGCTGGCGCTCATCCCGGCCGCGACCACGGCGCCGGTCTTGGTGGCCGCCACCCCTGAGATGGTTTCGGCGGCCGCGCTGCCGAGCGCCGGAGCCTGGCGCCAGCGGGCACCATCGGACGACATGAACGCGGTCAGCGTCCGGCCGGACTGGCCGGCCAGCACGGCACCTTCGGAGCTGCCGTTCATCAGGCCGGGAGTGAAGCCGCCGGGCGTGGTCAGGGTGGCGGCGAACGTCCAGGCCGTGCCGTTACCGGAGCGGTACACGTCGGCAGCCCGGACGCCATTGACCGTCGCGGGCCTGACCAGCAAGAATCCGTCCGCGGTGGCGGCCGCGTCGGAGAACTGGCCCTGTGCGCCGTGTCCGGTCGGCACCGTGACGGCCCGCCAGCTGCTGCCGCCGTCGTCGCTGAGCCAGGCGCCCCCGGTGCGGACGGTCACGTGCCGGGACCCGCCGCTGGTCACAGGGGTCGCCACGTCTCCCGCGATCAGGATCAGGCGGCCGGTCGCCGCGACCAGCCTGATGTCCAGCGCCCTGCCACTACCCGCGGCCAGCCGCAGCCGATCGGCGCCGAGCCTCCTCCAGCTGGTCCCGTCCGAGGACAAGAAGATCACCGGAGTGACCTCGGCCCCGTCCGGCGTGTTCGCGCCTGCGGCGATCGTGTTCGTGCCTGCGGCGATGAAGCCGCTGCCGGTGCGTTTCAGCACCGTGACCTGGTCGCCGGGCAGTTGTGGCAGGCCAGTGGCGGACGTGAGCGTCCAGGCCCGGCCGTCGGCGCTTGTCCAGACCGAATCGGGGCCGATGGCAGCCCATGCCCCGGGCCCTCCGGCGATGAAGCGGGCCGCGTGTCCCGGGGCTGGCGTCCCGCCGCCCGCGGCGGACAGCGTGCCGAGGCCCCACGACCGGCCGTCGTCCAGCGAGACGAAGAACTGAGCCCGGGGGACGCGCTGGCCGGTTTCGGCGCCGACCGCCACGATCTCGGTGCCTGAGCTCGCCACCCGGCCCTCGGACAGGGTGATACCGCGCGTGCTTTCTGCCGAGTACGGGGTGAAGTCCCGCCCGGCGAGGGTCGCGGGCGGGAAGGGGAAGGCGGGCGGAGTACGGTGTTCGTCGTTGTTAACGCTCACAATCAAGCCGCTGGCCACGCCGAGGGTGATCACCGTGACCGGGACCGCTACCCGCAGCGTCCGGCCGGGTCGGCCGAACCCGGAACGGGGCGGGAACGTCCGGCGTCGGCGAGCCCGCCGGTGGTGGCGGCCCGCGCTCGGGACGTCGACGCCGGGTGCGCCGTTGCGGTGCCGCCCCGCGCGCCTGCCGTCGAACTCGTAACTCGCGACGTTCTCGGCCGCCTCAGGCGGAGCCGGGTCCAGCGGAGGGAACAGTCCCGTACCGACCCGCGACGGGCCCGTGATGACCTGGGATGGCCCCGTGATGACCTGGGATGGCCCCGTGATGACCCGAGATGGCCCCGTGCTGACCTGAGATGGCGGAGCCACAATCCATGGCGACGGCCGGGAGGCGGGGCCATCTTGACGGCGCCGAGGATCCCGCGCGCCGTTACCACCAGGATTGCCGGCCGGATTACTGGCCACCCTTTGCCTTCCTTTCAGAAAGGCGCCCGACATGGGCGGGAAACGCGTATGTCATCCCAGCCGTATGGTACCGGCCGAATCCGTAAGCGGATCGTAAGATTTCCGCTTCGCGCAAATTCTCACGCTGTGGGTGTAAATTGGCGCCAAGGTAAAACCCGGGACGCTCTGGGAGCCTGTTCGAGGTCCCGGATACGGCCAGGGCGGGGAAATGATCCGTATACGGACGACGTACCCCGAAATTTAGCAGCAACCGAAACGTAAGGTCAACGGATCGGCATTTCTTTCTCGATGCCTTTCCCAGCGAGGACAATGCCGTCAACCGCAGGTAACGACGAGATCAGCGCGCTTGTCCGCGACTTCGCGGAAACGCCGGGGCACCTCATCAGGCGTGCGTACCAGGCGCATACCCAGCTATGGGCAGAAGTCGTTCCGGTGGACATTACTGGTTCGCAGTACATCCTGCTGTGCGCCCTGGCCGTGCACGGTGACCTGGATCAGGTGAGCGTAGGTCGCGTCACCTCCCTAGACCGGTCGAGCATCGCCGAACTGGCCAGCCGGATGGCCCGGCGTGGCCTGATCCAGCGCGGCCGGGATGAGCGGGACGGGCGCAAGCGGGTGCTGCGCATCACTGAGGAAGGGATCAGGACCGTGGCGGCGGCCGCACCGTACGTGCACCGCCTGGGCCAGCGGCTCCTCGCCCAGTTCGACGAGGCGGAGCAGGCGCAGTTCCTGGATTACCTCGGCCGCGTGGGCGACCAGGCCAACCGCGGCTGACCGCGGCTGACCGCGGCTGACCGGCCGTCAGCACGGCTCTCAGCCCGGCGGGCGCCGCTCGCGGCGCGAGTTCCGGGTCATCGAGACCATGATCTGGCCGTAGCCGACGTCGTCCTCCTCCTCGTCGTCGAGCAGGCTTCCCACCGACTCCAGATCCACGTCGCCGTCCGGCACCGGCGGGTGTCCGCCGGGCGGACCTGGAACCAGGGCGGCCGCCTGCAGGGCGGCCTCCTGTGCTGCCAGCTGTGCCGCCTGCTGTGCCCCGAGCATCAGGTATGGCTTGATCCACAGGAAGTAGCTGATCCACGCCGAACCGAGGGAGGTGGACCAGTCGCTCTCGCTGAGCACGTGCACCGCACGGACGAGTGCATGCGCGACGCTCACGTACTGCGTCTCGGGGAAGCCCTCCCGCCGGTTCGCCGCGCCCAGCCAGCACAGCCCGTCGGTGATCACCTGCAGCGACTGGTCGGTCGTCGCCGCCCAGAGCACGGCGCGCACCATGCGATCGGAGAACGCCCATCCGTCCGCGGCCAGGTCCGGGATCATCGTGATGATGTCGGCACGCAACTGGCGGATGAACGCGTCCTGATGCTGGGCCAGGCGATCGGCTGACAAGCGGATCACCTGCAGCAGTGCTGGATCGAGGGGCGGGCCAGGATCGGGGGCCCGGGCGATCGGCGCGCCCTGGGCCGTGTCGCTCGCCATGTCCGGCTCCCTTCGGAGGACGTCTCGCGCTTCGGAGACCGTCTCGTGCCACACCAGGCTTCAGCCGCGGTCGCTCCGCTCTGCTCCGATCCCGGTCAAGGCCCGCACCTGCATCTTGGCGAATCGCGCCGGGTCGGCCGGATGCAGGTCGGTCACCGAGCCGAGCCAGCCAAGGAAGAAGGCTAGCGGGATGGACACGATCCCGGGGTTATCGAGCGGGAAGAATGCGAAGTTGATATGCGGATCGGTGATCAGCGACGGGATGGCGCCGGGCGCCGCCCTGGCCTGACCGGAGACCACCGGAGAGAAGATGATCAGGCCGACCGAACTGATCAGTCCCCCGTAGATGCTCCACAACGCGCCGCGTGCGGTGAACCGCGGCCAGAAGAGCGAGTACAGGATGGACGGCAGGTTCGCCGACGCGGCGACCGCGAACGCCAGCGCCACCAGGAACGCGACGTCTATCTCCTTCGCGTAGATGCCGCCGGCCACCGCCACGGCGCCGATCACGACCGCGGTGATCCGCGCGACGCGCACCTCCTGGCCGGGGTCGGCCTCGCCGTGGCGCAGTACGCCGGCGTATACGTCGTGGGCGAAGGAGGCGCTGGCCGTGATGGTCAGGCCGGCCACCACCGCCAGGATGGTGGCGAAGGCGACGGCCGCCACGATGCCGAGCAGCAGCGTCCCGCCCAGCCGGAAGGCCAGCAGCGGCACCGCCGAGTTGGCCTTGCCCGGCGCGGCCTCGATCTGGGCGCCTCCCACCAGCCACATCGCACCGAACCCGAGCACCAGGGTGAACAGGTAGAACAGTCCCACCATCCAGATCGTCCAGACGACGCTGCGGCGTGCCTCGCGGGCATCCGGCACGGTGTACAGCCGCATCAGCACGTGCGGCAAGCCCGCGGTGCCGAGGACCAGGGCCAGCGACAGTGAGATGAAGTTGAACTTGGAGGCGGTGTTCACCCCGTACAGAAGCCCTGGTCCGAGCACCGCGCTGCCGGCCGGGCTGGCCGCGGCGGCGTGCCGCAGCAGCGCGGACAGGCTGAACCCGGCCCGGGCCAGCACCCAGATGGTGGTCACCGCCGCACCGGCCAGCAGCAGCACCGCCTTGACGATCTGCACCCAGGTGGTGCCCTTCATCCCGCCGACCAGCACGTAGAAGATCATCAGCAGGCCTACTACCGCGACCGTGAGGTCCTGACCCTGCGAACTGCGCACTCCGAGCAGCAGGCTGACCAGCCCGCCGGCCCCCGCCATCTGGGCCAGGAGGTAGAACAGGCTCACGGTCAGCGTGGAGACCGCCGCCGCGGCGCGGACCGGGACCGCCTTCAGCCGCAGGTCGAGGACGTCCGCCGTGGTGTACCGGCCGGTATTCCGCAGCGGCCCGGCGACCAGCAGCAGGACCAGGAGCCAGCCGACCAGGAAGCCGATGGAGTAGAGGAAGCCGTCGTACCCGTCCAGGGCGATGATGCCCGCGATGCCGAGGAACGATGCCGCCGACAGGTAGTCACCGCCGATCGCGATGCCGTTCTGCGGGCCGGTGAAGGCCCGCCCGCCCGCGTAGTAGTCGGTGGTGGTCTTGTTCTGCCCGGCGGCGCTGACCGCGATGACCAGGGTCGCGATGACGAAGAAGGCGAAAATGGTGATGTTCACCACTGGCGTGCCGACGACGCCGGCGGCCAGCGTGCCCGCGCCGGTCACGGCTTGCGCCTCGCGTCCAGTCGCTGCCTCAGCCGCTCGGACTGCGGGTCAAAGCGCTGCTGGGCCCAGCGCCGGTAGACGATGGTGATCACGAAGGTGGAGACGAACTGCAGCACGCCGAAGCACAGCCCCACGTTCACCTCGCCTTCCACCCTGATCCGCATGAAACCTGGCGCGAACGCCGCGACGATGACGTAGAGGAAGTACCACCCGAGGAATAGCGCGATGGCCGGCCCGGCAAAAGAGCCGAGATGCCGCCGCAGCGTCCGGAATTCCCGGCTGGCGTGGACGACCTCATAACCGCTGACATTCCCACGTCCGGATTGCGTGACGGACATGCCGCGTTCCTTTCCAGGAAGCCAGGCAGGCCTGCTTCCGGGTACTTACTACAATGCCGCCGCGCCGGTATCCCCTGACGGCCGGCCGAATCGACTCCCCCCTCATGGCCCGCCGCGGGATGGCTGGGCACCGAGGTCTGGCATGAACATATTCAGCACTGGTCTGCGTGGCGACGCTGGCGCGGCCAGAGTGGCTGATCGTGCGACGAGCGGCTGGCTGCGCGGATAAGCGGTCGCTCAGGCAAGACGAGCGGGCGATCACCCGACTGGCGGTTTCCGGCTGCGTTCCGTTACCGGTGACCAGCTGACCCCGCGATAGGCCTGGCGGCTGAGGCTCTCGGGCAGGTGCATGCGCAGCATCGCCTGCTCGACGTTCCCGGGCAGTGTGCCCTGGGTGAGCAGGGACGTCACGATCATCACCGCGAAGGCCAGCGGCACCGTCCAGATCGCCGGCTGGCCTAGGAGCACGGCACCCCAGCCGCCGTCGGCCGCGCCGAGCATGGTGGAGATGATCGCGGCCAGGCAGCCGCCGCCGCCGATGACGATGCCGGCCGCGGCGCCGACCCTGGTGAGCTGCCGCCACCATATCCCGAGCACGATCAGCGGGCAGAACGACGACGCCGCGATGGCGAAAGCCCACCCGACGAGCAGGGCCAGCGAGAAGCCGTTGATGAGCAGGGCCGTGCCGGTCGCGATCGCGCCCGCGGCCAGCGCGCACCAGCGGAATGAGGTCACGCCGCCTTTCATGAAGTCGTGCGACAGCGCGCCCGCGATGCTGACCAGCAGCCCGGATGAGGTCGAGAGGAAAGCGGCGAAGGCCCCCGCGACGACCAGCGCGGCCAGCAGTTCGCCGGGCAGGCCGGGCAGCAGCAGCGACGGCAGGGCGAGCACGATGCTGTCCGAGTCGCCCGACAGGTAGAGCTGCGGCGCGTGCAGCCTGGCCAGCACGCCCAGGACGGCCGGGAACAGGTAGAACGTGCTCAGCAAGAGGACGACGATCAGCGTCGTGCGTCTCGCCGCCTCGCCATCGGGGTTGGTATAGAAGCGCACCAGGATGTGCGGGAGCCCGATGGCACCGAAGAAGGTGGCGATGATGACGCCATAGGTCGCTATCAGCGGGTGCGCGCCGTTCGTGCCCGTGGCCAGGAACGGGGAATCCCACGACTCCCGGGAGGACGGTGCCATGGCCAGGCTGACGGGGACCGGAGCCCCGGCGCCGAAGCCGATCTGCGTGCCCGCGCCCGCGGTATAGCGGCACGCGCACAGCTCCACCGCCTGGTGCTGGAAGCGCCGCTGGTCAAGGACGCCGCTGACCGTCGCCCGGGCGGGCCGGGCCAGGGTGAAGCCGGTGGCCACGGGCATGCGGACCACGGTGGCGCTGGTGAAGACCGGGCCGCGTTCTGGCGTCAGGTTGCGGGTGGACCCGTGCCCGGTCGCCATCAGCAGCACGAGCGCGGGAATGCCGATCGCGCAGAGTTTCAGCCAGTACTGCAGGCACTGGACGAAGGTGATCCCCTTCATCCCGCCCATCGCGATGTTGCAGCTCACGACCACGCCCAGGATGGCCACGCCGACCCAGTACGGCGTGCCGAGGACCCACTGCAGCGTGATGCCTGCGCCTTTCATCTGAGGGAGGAGATAGAACCATCCGATGACCAGGACGAGGACCGTCGTCGCCCGGAGCAGGCCGGGTGATCTCAGCCGGCCGTGAGCGAAGTCGGGGATGGTGTACGCGCCGAAGCGCCGCAGCGGCGCTGCCACCAGCAGGAGCAGGACCAGGTAACCGGCGGTGTAGCCGACCGAGTACCACAGCGAGCCCAGGCCTTGCGACACGACCAGGCCCGCGATGCCCAGGAAGGACGCGGCCGACAGGTACTCACCGGAAATAGCCGCCGCGTTGAGCGCGGGCGGGACCTGCCGCGCGGCGACCATGAAGTCGTCTGGCGTCCGGGCCACCCGGATGCCGCGGGCGCCGACCATGATGGTCAGCAGGGTGACGAAGACGATCGCGCTGACCGAGGCGTCAGACATCGGGCGGCCGGGCCGGCGGAACAACCAGGTCGGTGAACCTGGCCTCGAGCTGGCGGGCCTGCCGGGTGTAGAACCAGCCGACCGCGAGAAGCACGGGGTAGAAGGCGAAACCGAGGACGATCAGCGTGACCGGGAGGCCGCCCACCGTTATCCGGCTGACCTTAGGCACCAGCGCCGCGATGACCGGGAACGAGGCGGTCACCGTGAGCGCGAGCGTGAGGCACATCAGCGACAGGCCAAGCTGGGCGCGCATGAGAGACCGGAGGAGCAGGCGGCCGCAGGTGGTGTCGTCGCGCAGGTCGCGGGGTCCGGGGATGTCGCCCTGAAGGCGTACCTGCCCGGATCGCCAGACGACAAGCTGGCGGCCGCCGGCCTGGGCGGCCGGTCCGTCCAGGCCGGACGCCTGGCCGTCCGTGGTGGCCGGCGGATCGCCTGGGGTGGCGTCGGCCAGGGACACGGTAAGCTCCGCCGGCCGGGCCGGAGGATCCGGTCCCTGACGTCCCGCACGTGGCGCCGGCTGACCGGCAGGGACTGCCCGGCCACCGTGACGGCGTGAATGCCGGCCGTGACCGAGAACTCCGTGATCCGCTTGAATGACACCAGGTAGCTCCGGTGAATGCGGATGAAACCATGCGCGGCCCACCGTTCCTCCAGGTGGGAGATTGGCATCCGGACCAGGTGGGCGTCGCCGTCCGCCGTGTGCAGCCGCACGTAGTCTCCCTCGGCTTCCACCCAGCTCACCTGGTCACGGGCGATAAACCGGGTCCGGCCCGCGGTCTCCACGGGGATCATGGCGGACGGGTCGTCGTCGGGCGGCGGATCGGGGTGGTCCGGCCAGCGCCCGAGCGCGCGTCCGAGGGCGGTGCGCAGGCGAGCCCGCGAGACGGGCTTCAGCAGGTAGTCGCACGCCCCGAGGTCGAAGGCGCGCACGGCGTACTCCTCGTACGCGGTGACGAAGACGATGGCCGGCGGGGTGGCGAACCTGCGAAGCACGTTGCCCAGTTCGATGCCGTTGAGCGCCGGCATCCTGACGTCGAGGAACACCACGTCATAGGCGCGCTCCTGGAGGTACCGGAACGCGTCGGCGGAGTTTTGCGCGGCATCTACCGGCGTGATCGAGAATGTCGTGCGGAGCAGGTAGCTCAGTTCGTCAAGAGCCGGCGCTTCATCGTCGATGACCAGGGCAGACGCCCGGATGATCTGGGCGCCGCCGGCCCGGTCGGCAGGCGGCGGGACGGTCCGGATCTGGGTCATGGCCCGCTCACCGCCGGGCAGAACTTGGGCAGGTGCATGGTGACCTTCGTACCGGCTCCGACACCGGTCTCTATCGTCAGCCCATGATCATTGCCGAACGTCGCACGCAGCCGCTCGTCCACGTTGCGCAGCCCGATCGACTGACCGCCCCGGCGTCCCGCGAGCACGTCGGCGAGCTGCTCGGGATCGGTTCCGACGCCATGGTCCTCGACCGTGACGACTGCCTCGTGGCCGCCGTCTTCGGCGGATATCTGCAGCCTGGCGGTTCCGCTGAGCTGCTCGAGGCCGTGCCGGACGGCGTTTTCCACCAGCGGCTGCAGCACCAGGGACGGTACCCGGACGGGCAGCACCTCCGGGGCTACCCGCAGGCTCACCGCCAGGCGGTCGCCGAAGCGCGCCCGCTCGAGCTCGAGGTAGAT
>JBKQQQ010000316.1:0-17823 GCA_052144275.1 Streptosporangiaceae bacterium | reverse complement strand
GGCCTGGGCGATCGCCGCGTCGGTCCGCGCCGTCCCCGCCGTGGCCTGGCCGAACGAGCTCCGGTCGTGCGCGATCGCGTTCAGCGCGAGCGGCACCATGGCCCCGGCGATGATGACGGCGGTAAAGGCCAGCAGGACCAGGAGTATCCGCCTGGTCACGGTGCGCTGCCCTGGTCGGCGAGCCGGAAGCCGTGCCCGTAAACGGTCTCGATGAGGCCGGGTTCGCCGAGCTTCTTCCGCAGCGCCGCCATGTGCACGTCGAGCACCTTGGTCGGGCCGTACCAGTGCTCGTCCCAGGCGCGCTCGAGCATCTCCTGGCGGCTGACCACCCGTCCCGGGTCGCTGGCCAGGCACTCCAGGATGGCGAACTCCTTGGGCGTCACGGCGATGTGGTTTGCGCCCACGGTGACCTTGTGCGTGCGCAGGTCGACGGTCAGCGGGCCGTGCTGCAGCACCTGGCCGGCCGGCTGGCGGCTGCGGCGCAGCACCGCCCTGATCCTGGCCAGCAGTTCCTGCAGCCCGAACGGCTTGATCAGGTAGTCATCGGCTCCCTCGTCGAGGGCCAGCACGCGGTCGGATTCCTCGCCCCGCGCCGTCACGATGATGATGGCCGCGTCGCAGGCCTGGCGGAGCCGCCGGCAGACCTCGACGCCGTCGATGTCGGGCAGGCCGAGGTCGAGCAGCACGACGTCGGGCACCGGCCAGTCGAGCGCCGCCTTGCCGGTGGTGACGCTGCCGGTTTCGTAGCCGGCCCGGGTCAGCCCGCGGACCAGCTGGGTGGCGATGCCGGGGTCGTCTTCCACAACGAGAACCCGGCCAAGACGTGCGTTCACGGCCTCCACGTTAGGCACCAAACCGGCCTGCTCCCTACCAGACGCAGATCTTAACCAGATCTGAACTTCTTCCAGGGCAGGTCCTTAGCAAGTGGCCGGGCATGATTTCTATCAGAGTTCCCCGTCAAAGGGGCATAGCTCTTAACGCGAGCCGCCTCCCTGCCGCGGCCGCGCAGGACATGAGAGGGTCCGTATGGATAAGGCAACCCTGCAGCCTTATCCATACGGACCCTTAGTCCTTTAGAGTCGTCAAGTGATCATCGACTGGCCAGCGCTTCGCGCTGCCGCCGTGGGCGCGGCCGAGCGGGCCTACGCTCCTTATTCCGGGCTCCGCGTCGGCGCGGCCGCCCAGGCCAGCGACGGCCAGGTCATCACCGGCTGCAACGTGGAGAACGCCTCGTACGGCCTGACCCTGTGCGCCGAGTGCGGCCTGGTCAGCGCCCTGCACGCGTCCGGCGCCGCGGCCCGGCACGCGTCGGGCGCGGCCGGCCCGCTGCTGGCCGTGGCCGTCGTCGCGGGAGACGGTGAGCCCCTGCTGCCCTGCGGCCGCTGCCGCCAGCTGCTGCTCGAGGCCGGCGGCGGCGACCTGCTCGTCGACACCGCCGAAGGCCCGGTCGAGCTCAAGGTCCTGCTCCCCGCCGCCTTCACCGATACCGATCTCGCCGCCCGCCGGGAGAACCGGTGACCGACGCGGCCACCGTGATCCGGGCCAAGCGGGACGGCCGCCGGCTGGCCGACGACGACATCAGGTGGCTGTTCGAGGCGTACGCCCGGCACGAGGTCGCGGACGAGCAGATGTCCGCGCTGCTGATGGCGATCTACTTCCGGGGCCTGGACGGCGCGGAGCTGAGGACGTGGACCGCGGCCATGATCGCCTCAGGGGACCGGCTTGACCTCAGCTCCATCGCCAAGCCGACCGTGGACAAGCACTCGACCGGCGGGGTCGGCGACAAGGTCAGCCTGATCCTCGCGCCCCTGGTCGCGAGCTGCGGCGCCGCCGTGCCCCAGCTGTCCGGCCGCGGCCTCGGGCATACCGGCGGCACCCTGGACAAGCTCGAGTCGATCCCCGGTTTCCGCGCCGGGCTGACTCCGGACGAGACGCTCGCCGTCCTGGCCAGCGCCGGGTGCGTCATCTGCGCCGCCGGCTCCGGGCTGGCCCCCGCGGACCGTAGGCTCTACGCGCTCCGGGACGTCACCGGGACGGTCGAGTCCATCCCGCTCATCGCCAGCTCGATCATGTCGAAGAAGATCGCCGAGGGAACCAGCGCGCTCGTCCTGGACGTCAAGGTCGGGACCGGCGCCTTCATGAAGAGCCAGGAGGCGGCCCGCGAGCTCGCCGAGACGATGGTCGCCCTGGGCGAGGAGCACCACGTGCGCACCAGGGCGCTGCTGACGGCGATGGACGTCCCGCTGGGCCGCGCGGTCGGCAACGCCGTCGAGGTGGCGGAGGCCGTTGCGGCGCTGCACGGAGACGGGCCAGCTGACCTGATGGTGGTTACCCTCGCCCTGGCCGGGCAGATGCTCGCGCTGGCCGGTCTGGACGCCGATCCCGCCGCGGCCATCGCGGACGGCCGGGCGCTGGCCACCTACCGGGCGATGGTCCGCGCGCAGGGCGGCGACCCAGATGCGCCGCTGCCCCGGGTGGCCTTCACCCAGGTTCTGCCCGCTCCCGCGGACGGCTGGCTGACCGGCCTCGATGCCCTGGCAGTGGGCACGGCGGCCTGGCGGCTCGGCGCGGGCCGGGCCCGCAAGGAGGATACGGTCAGCGCGGCCGCGGGGATCATCTGCCTGGCCAAGCCGGGTGACCGCGTGCAGGCCGGCCAGCCGCTGCTGGAGCTCCGCGCCGACCAGGAGGAGCGCTTCGGCCCTGCCCTGGCCGCCCTGGAGAGCGCGATCACCGTCAGCCAGGACGGCCCCCCGCCGCGCGTCTCCCCGGTCATCGAATACGTCTCAGCCGGGTAGCACAATGGGGGGATGCCGACACTTGCCGAGATCCGGGCGGTCCCCAAGGTGCTGCTGCACGATCACCTGGACGGCGGCCTGCGCCCGCAGACCGTCCTCGAGCTGGCCCGCGAGACGGGCTACCGCGACCTGCCCGGTGACAACACAGAAGAGCTGACCCGGCGGCTGACCGAGGGCGCGCACCGCGGTCACCTCGAGATCTACCTGGACGCGTTCCGGCATACGGTCGCGGTCATGCAGACCGCCGACGCGCTGCGGCGGGTGGCCGCCGAATGCGCCGAGGACCTGGCCGCCGACGGGGTGGTGTACGCCGAGGTGCGGTTCGCGCCGGAGCTGCACACCGAGCGCGGGCTGAGCCTGGACGAGGTGGTCGAGGCGGTGCTCGACGGCTTCCGCCAGGGCAGTGCAGTCCGGGGCGGGGCAGTCCAGGGCGGGGCAGTCCAGGGCGGGGCAGTCCAGGGCGGAGCCAACCAGGCCGGGGCCGACCAGGCCGGGGCCGGGCGCGGGATCACGGTCTATGCCCTGCTCACCGCGATGCGGACGGCGGCCATGTCGCGGGAGATAGCCGAGCTCGCGGTCCGCTACCGGGACCAGGGCGTGGTCGGGTTCGACATCGCGGGCGCCGAGGCGGGCTGGCCGCCGAGCAGGCACCTGGACGCGTTCCAGTACATCAAGCGGGAGAACTTCCACATCACCATCCACGCGGGCGAGGCGTTCGGCCTGCCGTCGATCTGGGAGGCGGTGCAGTGGTGCGGAACCGAACGGCTCGGCCACGGCGTCCGCATCGTGGACGACATCCAGATCAGCGGCGAAGGCAGCGTCCGGCTCGGGCGGCTGGCCGCTTACGTCCGCGACCGCCGGATTCCGCTGGAAATGTGCCCGACCTCCAACGTCCAGACCGGCGCGGCGCCGTCGATCGCGCAGCACCCGATCCGGCTGCTCCGCCAGCTGTCGTTTCGGGTGACGGTTAACACCGACAACCGGCTGATGAGCCAGGTCACGCTGAGTTCGGAGTTTCACCGGCTGGCAGCAGAATTCGGTTACGGCTGGTCCGACATCGAATGGCTCACGGTAAACGCGATGAAAAGCGCGTTCGCGGGTTTTGACGAACGGCTGCACCTGATCAACACCGTCATCAAGCCGGGGTTCGCCACCGCACGGGCGATGAGCGATGCGGTGGTCCCGGTCAGCATGCTCGAGGCCCGCCACCCCGGATAAAACCAAAAATTATCCCGAACGGGCCTGGTTCCTCTCCATCCACAGCTGTAACAATCCGGACGAAGGCGCTGCATATTGGTAGAACGATTCGGCATGATGGAAGCTGGCCACTGGTTCTGAGCGGCCTGGGTTAGGGGAGGGCCGAAAATAATGCCGCAGTCGGGACGGGAACCACCTATCCGGGAAACCCCGCCCAACAGGGAAACACCGCCTACCAGGGAAACACCGCCTACCAGGGAAACACTGCGCAGATGGGACCCGGAGCGGATCGGGCCGTATGTGGTACTCGGCCGCCTCGGCTCGGGCTCGATGGGCCAGGTGTACCTGGGTCGCTCGGCGGCGGGACGGCTGGTCGCGGTCAAGACGATCAAGGTCGAGCTGGCCGAGGAAGCCGGCTTCCGCACCCGGTTCGCGCAGGAGGTGGCGGCCGCGCGGAAGGTGAGCGGTGTCTTCACCGCGGCGGTCGTCGAGGCCGACCCCGAGGCGGACCTGCCCTGGCTGGCCACGGCGTACGTCCCGGCGCCCTCGCTGGCCCGGCTGGTGACGGCCTGCGGCCCGCTGCCGGTGACCACCGTGCGGTGGCTGGCCGCCGGGTGCGCGGAGGCGCTGGCGTCGATCCACGGGGCCGGACTGGTGCACCGGGACCTGAAGCCGTCCAACGTCCTGGTCGCGCCCGACGGACCCCGGGTGATCGACTTCGGCGTGGCCCGGGCGGCCGAGCGGATGGGGCGCACCACCTCGCGCGGAGCGGTCGGCACGCCCGCGTACATGGCGCCGGAGCAGGCCAGGGACACCCACGAGGCGTCGGTGGCGAGCGACGTGTACTCACTCGGCGCGACGCTGCTGTTCGCGGCCACCGGGCACCCGCCCTACCAGGGCGCCACGGTCATGGACGTGCTGGCCCGGCTGGCCACCGAGGAACCCGACCTGTCCGGCTTGCCCGGTGAACTGACCGAGCTCATCACCTCCTGCATGCACCGCGTGCCCCGGCAGCGCCCGACCTCCACGGCGATGCTGGCCCAGCTCGGGGACTTCACCGAGGCCCAGGCCGGCCCGGACGAAGAGCACGCCTACCTGCCCGAGGCCGCCATGGCCATGATCGCCGAGTATCAGCGCAGCCCTCAGCTGACCGCCTTCGGCCAGCTAGGGGAGGGACTCGGCGAGGATCGCAGCGACGACGCCACCTCCGCCTCGTACACCGAACTTCCCGCCTCCTACAAGCCCATCCCCCGGCGCAAGCCCGGGACCGGGTCGCCGGGACCGGGCGAGTCCGGCTGGCGGCGCTGGCTCAGGTCGCACATGGGCTGGGCCGGATGGGCCTCCGTCGGAGCGGCCCTGGTCGTGGTCGGCGTCATCCTGGGCGCCGCGCTCAGCAGTTCGAGTTCCCCGACTCCGAAGGCGCAGAACCCGTCGGGCTCGGGGCAGCTCCCGCCGCGGCCGGTGGCGCCGAACACGGTGTGCGGCACGTCGGCCGCGAACACCCGCAGCCCGTTCCTGTGCATGCTGAACCAAAGCGAGGGGACCGCCGATGCCGCGTGGGTCGTCCAGGGTCGGGGCTTCGCTCCGGGGACCTCGGTCACGGTCTCGCTGACCTGGAATAGCCCGCCGCAGCTGGCGCCCAATCAGACGTTCGAGCACACGGCGCGGGTCAAGCCGACGGTCGCCGCGGACGGGACCGTGCGCCTGAACATCAACCGGCTCTTCCCCGGCTCGTTGCGGCTGGGACAGTTCATCGTTGACGTGACCGGATCAGGCGGCAGGACGGCCTTCACGACGTTCATCGTGATACCGGTGGGAGGCTAACCCTGGGTCCACCACAGGTCTTCCTGGCGGGAGCGCCAGGCCGGGTCGTCCAGCCGTCTCAGGTCGCCGGAGGTGATGATGCCGTGCTCGATCAGGATCCGGACGGCTACCTCGTCCGAGAGCCGGACGTTAGCGGCGGCCAGCCCGCGGTCGGCGATCTTCCGCCGCAGCACCTTGATGTGCTCGGCGACGCGGGCCGCCAGCAGGTCGCGGTACTCCGGGTCGGCATCGAACCGTTCCAGCTCGTGATAGGCGCCGGTGACCTCCAGGGCCCCGCGCGCGATCTCCGGCGTGCGCGGCAGCGGCCGGGCGGCGCTCGGATCGACGAGCCAGGGGCGGCACCAGATCAGCGCGACCAGGAAAAGCTTGGTCATCGGGTCCAGGTAGAACGGCAGCAGCGTGCCAGCCCCGGCCAGTTCGGTGTCCTCCGTCTCGGCCTGACCGGACCCGTTGACCAGATCGACCGCATTGGTCCGCTCAGCTTCGTCGGCTGGTCCTCTTCCCGCGAGCCCAGTTCCCGCTGGCCCAGTTCCCGCGAGCCCAGTTCCCGCCAGCACAGCTCCGTCCGTCCGCCCGGCCCCGCGGGGCGCTGCTGCCTCCTCCGGCTGAAGCGTGACCGTCACGACCAGGGGCTGCCCTTCGTCGAGCATCGCGCGCGAGCCGACCAAGGCCGTTCCGGTGCGCACGAACCAGCCGTTGGCGGGCTCGCCGTCGTCTTCCATCCGCGGCAGCCGGACCTGGTATCCGTTGCCCTCGACGTACAGCGCGTGGGTACGGCTGATGTTGGCGACCCAGGCGCCGGCCGCCAGTACGGTCACCACGCCGGCCCGCCGGGAAAGCCCCCGGCCGGCCGCGACGATCAGGTCCACGTCGGGACCCCGGCCGAAGATCAGACGGCTGCCCTCGGCGAGCAGCCTCTTCTGGCCCGACGGAGTGCTGACGTGGGTACTCAGTGGCATCGTGTCCTGCCTGCGATAAGCCCTGACGGAGCGTGATCTGGTTAGTCTAGGCCGGATTCTCTTCACGTGGCGGACCCGGTGTAACCCCGGACTCGGGGATACCTGCGGGTCGGTAAATCCTGATTAGCTGCAAGTGGCAGGGTGCTGGGCTCGGCGGTAGGGCATCGCCCACCGTGGATGTGGGGGGGCCAATCCCGGAAGTCCGGCGATGCTGCGTTATTGCCGCGTCAGAGCCTGGTGCCCTGCCCGAACAGCTGAGCCCGAGAAGCTGAGCCTGAACAGCTGAGCCCGAGAAGCTGAACCCGAACAGCTAGATCTTGCCGAACAGGCGGTCGCCCGCGTCACCGAGCCCGGGCACGATGTATCCCCGGTCGTTCAGCCGTTCGTCAACGGCGGCGGTCACCACCCGCACCGAGGGCTCGGCGGTGCTCTCTCCGGCGAAGGCCTCCTCGACATGCCGCAGGCCCTCGGGTGCGGCGAGCAGGCAGATCGCGGTCACGGACGCGGCGCCGCGGTTGGTGAGCATGCTGATCACGGTGGCGAGCGTTCCGCCGGTGGCCAGCATCGGGTCGAGCACAAACGTGTCCCGTCCGGTCAGGTCGGCGGGCAGCCGGTCCGCGTAGGTCGATGCGACCAGCGACTCCTCGTCTCGGCGCAGCCCGACGAAGCCGACGTCGGCCATCGGCAGCAGCCGGGTCATGCCGTCGAGCATGCCGATGCCGGCCCGCAGCACGGGCACGATGAGCGGCACCGGCCGGGCCAGCTTGACGCCGCCGGCGATGCCGACCGGCGTGGTGACGGACACGGGCTGTACTCGCATCTCACGGGTCGCCTCGTAGGCAAGCAACGTCACCAGTTCGGCCGTCAGGCTGCGGAAGGTCGCGGTGTCGCTCGCCGCGTCGCGCAGGGCGGTGAGCTTGTGGGTGACCAGGGGATGGTCGATGACGAGCGTACGCATAGGAAGCTAGTGTGGCACCGTCCTGTAAATGCGGCACCGTCATCCGCTCGATGACACGTTTCGCGTGACCATCGGTCGCCTGGATCTCGGTCAGCGGCACCACCTCCCCAGGCGTGACGTAGCCCGGGGATCGCGGCGGGGAGTGGTCAGGCGTCGGGGCGGGCGCGGACCGACGCGCGGGAGCGGGCTAGGTCGAGCTCTATGCGGCGCGCGGTGGCGAGCAGCGGCTGCAGCAGTTCCTCCACGATGCTGTTCAGGGTCCGCCGGCCGGCGTGGGCGGAGACATTGACGGCCGCGATGACCTGGCCGTCGGCGTCGCGGATCGGCGCCGCAATTGCCCGCAGCCCCTCCTCGAGCTCTTGGTCGACCAGGGCCCAGCCCTGAGTCCGGATCTTTCGCAGCTCGCGCCGGAGCGCGGTCGCGCTGGTGATGGTGTGCCCGGTAAGGCCGCGCAAGCTGGCCGATTCCAGGTATTCGTCGAGACGTTCGTCGGGCTGTGCGGCCAGCAGCACCCGGCCCATCGAGGTCGCGTAGGCCGGGAACCTGGTCCCGACGCTGATCGTCACGGTCATGATCCGCTTGGTCGGAACGCGGGCGATGTAGATCACGTCGTCCCCGTCGAGCTCGGATACCGACGAGGACTCGTGTACCTGCTCTACCAGCTGCTCCAGGTGCGGCATAGCCACCTCGGGCAGGGTCAGGCTGGACAGGTAGGCGTAGCCGAGTTCGAGGATCTTGGGCCGCAGCGCGAACCTGCTCCCGTCGCTGCGCATGTAACCGAGCTGGACCAGCGTGCGCAGGAACCTGCGGGCGGCGGCCCGGCTCAGGCCGGTGCTCGCCGCCACCTCGCTCAGGGTCAGCTTCGGGTGCTCCGCGTCGAAGGCCCGGATCACGGACAGGCCGCGCTCGAGCGACTGGACGAAGTCCCCGTCATGACCTTGGTCCTGGTTGTCAGTCAATGCGGGCCTCCTGGCTCGGTCGATGACATCATAGACCGGGCATCCTGCGTTCGCTTTATGAACTATCGTTCGTCTTACGTACAAGCGATGGTGCGGCTAACCTTGGAAAGCGATGACACTCAGCTCTCGTACCCAGGTCGGCATCGTCGGGGCCGGCCCGGCCGGCCTGCTGCTCTCCCACCTGCTGGCCCTGCGGGGCATCGACTCGATCGTGGTAGAGAACCGCAGCCGGGCCTACTGTGAGGCACGGCAGCGTGCCGGCCTGCTCGAGGCCGGCACGGTCGAGCTGCTCCGCGCCGTTGGCGTCGGCGGGCGGATGGACGCCGAGGGCCTCGAACACGGCGGGATCTACCTGCAGTTCGACGGTGAGCGGCACCACCTCGATTTCCGTGACCTGACCGGCGGCCGCTGGGTGACGATCTACGCTCAGACCGAGATCGTCAAGGACCTGATCCAGGCCAGGCTCTCGGCCGGGGCCATGATCGAGTTCGAGGTCTCGGACACCGAGGTCGGCGAGCTCGATACCGACCGGCCGGTGCTCCGGTACACCGATTCGTCAGGGGCCCGGCACGAGGTCACCTGCGACGTGATCGCCGGCTGCGACGGGTTCCACGGCATCTGCCGCGATTCGATGCCCCCCGGCCTGGTGACGGTGGCCGAACGCGGATACCCGTACTCCTGGCTCGGCATCCTGGCTACGGTGCCGCCGTCCACCGACGAGCTCATCTATGCCCGTCACGAGGATGGCTTCGCGCTGCACACCATGCGTACCCCGCAGGTCAGCCGGCTGTACCTGCAGGTGCCGGCCGACGAGACGATCGAACGGTGGTCCGATGACAGGATCTGGGCCGAGCTGCGGCACCGGCTGGGCGTGCCGGGATGGGACCTGAAGGAAGGCCCGATCACGGAGAAGGCCATCTCGCCGATGCGCAGCTTCGTCGCCTCGCCCATGCGCTACCGGCGGCTGTTCCTGGCGGGTGACGCCGCGCACATCGTGCCGCCCACCGGGGCCAAGGGCCTCAACCTGGCCCTTGCCGACGTGACCGCCCTGGCCGCGGCCCTGACGAGCCTGCTCGGGGACGGGCAGGCCGGGCTGGCCGACGCGTACTCCGACACCTGTCTCAAACGGGTCTGGCGAGCTACTCATTTTTCCTGGTGGATGACGTCCATGCTGCACGTGGACCCGTACTCGGACCAGTTCGGGGCCGCCCTGCAGATCGCCCAGCTGCGCTACGTCATCTCGTCCCGCGCGGCCGCCACCACGCTAGCCGAGAACTACACCGGCTATTTCCCCCTTACCTGGGCGACGTTACCCAAGGCCCAGGTGGTGGCGCGGGCGCAAGGCCCGGGCGAGCAGGGCGGACAGCGCAGCCGCGACTCCGGTCTCGGTCAGCGATAGCGGCGCGCTGAAGCTGCGTTCGTCGCCGAGCAGGTGGAGCGCCCACAGCCGGTGACGCAGGGTGAAAAGCTCGGTGCGCACGGCGCTGGCCAGCCCGGTGCTGGGCTGTCCCGCGGTGGGCTGCCGGGTGCTGTGCTGTCCGGTGCTGTGCTGTCCTGTGCTGGCCGCCCAGCCTTCCACGCCATGGATGTCGGTCAGCACCCTGGTCAGCTCGTCGTACCCGGTCGGCCCGCTGGTCAAGATGACCAGTAGTGCAGCCTCGCGCACCGCGACGGAGAAGTCCGGCTGCGGGCCGTCGTCGGGGCCGATCAGCGCGGCCGTGCCGATATGCCACCTGGCTGCGGGGTCCGCCGTCATGAGCTTGCCCGTCTTGGTGAGCACCAGGGTGGTGCGGCTGCGACGGATGGCCCCCATCTCGGTCTGCGCCATGCCGCGCAGCGTATGCAGCGGGAACACGTCGAGTTCCTGGCGAAGCGTGCCGACGAGCTGATTGCGCCAGCCGAACATGTCGACCGCCTCGGTGACCAGGGCGGGCGCGATGTAGTGCCGGGCGGTGAGCCGCAGGCCCTCGTCGGCGTGACTGAGCAGCCAGCCCAGCGTGGGCAGCGGGTCATCGGGGACCGCGGGCGGCTCGAGCAGCCGCGGGATCAGGCCGCGGGCCAGCCGTGACCGCTCACCCGGCCGGCCGTGCGCCCAGGCGTCGATGCGTTCCGCGCTGATGCGGCTCAGCCAGGTGTCGTTACCGGGCGCGCCGCCGTCGGCGGGCGGGGACGCCGTCATCTCGGGACGGTCGGTCAGCCAGCGGTTGACGATGTCTACGCGCTTGGTGCGCCAGCCACGGGCGCCTACGCTCAGCTCGCCGGAGGCGAAGGCAAGTTCCAGGGCGGCCGCGCAAGCGTCGTAGGCAGCGCGCTCCTGTGATCCCATGACCGAACCCCAGGCGAGCAACTCGGTGTCCGGTGGCGCCGCGTTCGACTCCTCGATGGCCTCGGTGTAGGCGGCGATCCCCTCTTCGTGCCCGTCCGCGTACGCGGTGATGATCTTCTCGGTGCCCGGCGAGGAACACACCCCGGCATACCGGTCCAGGCCCGCGAGCAGGAACAGGCGGCCCAGGGCCTTCGCCACGCTGACCCGGCCCGACGTTGACATCGGCCACTTCACCGGCAGCGCGTACCAGAGAAACTCCTGCAGGCGCAGCAGCGAGATCGTCTCCAGGCCCTCGTCGCCGGTCAGCCAGGCCAGGGCGGCCTTGGCGTCGCCGGCCGCTTCCGGGTCCTCCCGGGTCAGGGTCTCCAGCGCCTGGCTCTCTGTCATCATGCGGACAGTCTGCCGCAGGCCGATGCATGAGGCTAGTGCACGTTAGTTTGCACTGTCTGTTTGGCCATATCCGATAGGTAACGCTCACGCGGTGCTGTCCAGGCAATTGCGTCGGGCATCATAGTCGGGTGCCCAGAATATATGACGAGCCCGAGTTCTATGAGGCCGCATGTGCCTATCGTGACGTTCCTGCCGAAGTGGACGCAGTGCTGCGGTGGTCCGGTAAGCACCGGGCACCGGATTCCGGCCTGCCCCGGTCGGTTCTCGAGCTCGCCGCCGGACCGGCGGAGCACGCTCGTAACCTGGCGCGCCGCGGGCTCGAGGCGACCGCACTCGACCTCAGCCCGGCGATGTGCGCGCGGGCCCGCGAGCTGGCGGAGGCGGCCGGGACCCGGCTGACCGTGGTGCAGGCCGACATGCGGGACTTCAGCCTCCCAGGCCGTTTCGACCTCGCGGTCACGATGCTCAACTCGCTATGCCACCTGATGTCGCTCGATGACATGCTGCGCCATCTGGCCTCGGTGGGGCGTCACCTCGACCAAGGTGGCCTGTACATCATGGAGCTCGCGCATCCAGCGGACTTCTTCGCCGCCGAGCGCCGGACCAGCAGTGAATGGAGCACCGAAGTCGGCGGCGGCACGGTCAGCGTGCGCTGGGGCGCGCAAGACCAGATCGATCCGGTCACGCAGATCACCAGGGAGCACGTCAGCGTCACCTACCACAAGCGCGGCGGCCCGGTGCGGACGGTCACCGATGTCGTGCCGAACCGGTTCTGGACCGCGACCGAGCTCACCGCCGCCGTCAGGCTGGCCGGCGGGTTCGACGTCGTGGCTCGCTATGGCGATTTCGACTCCGACTTGCCCGTCGACGCGGCCGACGCGTGGCGCATGATCCTCGTACTGCGCCGCACGTAGGCGGGCTCGGGCCCCGGCGTCTTCGCGGCCCTTCCGCCGACGGCGACGAGCACGCCTGTCAGGACGAGCGCCACACCGGCCAGCTGGAGCACCGAGGGCCGCTCGTTCAGGATCAGGTAGCTGAGCGCGACCGATCCGGCGGGCTGGACCAGCAGCAGCGCGCCGATCATCGCCGCGGGCAGCTGCGGCATGGACACGGTGATCAGTAGCCAGCCGACGACCTGTGAGGTCAAGGCGAGCAGCGCCAGCCAGCCGAGCGTCGGCCACGCCGGCCCGAGCTTGAAGTCGTGCAGGGCGAAGCCGAGCACTGCCGACCCGACGGTCGCGCCGACCGTCGCCTCGAAGAGCGAGGCGGCCACGGCCGTGCGCGCGCCGGGAGACGAGGTGGCCTGGCGCAGCATCAGGATATAGATGGCGTACAAGATGGCGACGCCGACGCCGTACACCACGCCCAGGCCGGGATCGGTGCCGTAGGCATGCGTCCCGCCTACCTCGGCCAGCCCGCTTACCAGGGCCAGGCCTGCCAGCATGACCGGGGATGCCAGCACCAGCGACCGGCTCGGGCGCTCGCCGAGGATCAGCCACGCCAGCAGCGAGATGATGAGCACCTGGAGGTTGGTCACCACCGTGCCGAGCCCGGCGCCGATGGCGGTGATCGCGTGGCTCCACAAGATGAGGTCGGCGGCCAGGAACACTCCCGCGAGGCGGGCCAGCCAGCGGCTGCGAGACGGCGTCGGCGGCGCTCCGCGCCTGCGCTCGAGCAGCGCCAGCGCGCCGAGTACCGGCAGGGCGAACGCGCACCGGCCGAGCGCCGTGATGCTGGCCGAGGTCGCGGCCAGCCGCATCAGCACGGCCGAGCTCGAGATGCAGACCGCGCCGGCCGTGGCCGCCGCCACCGGCGGCATCGGCCGCATTGTCCTCGTCGGCACCGGCGCTCTCCTCCCCGTTATGACTCAAGAGTGTCATGACCAAAACTCGATTATGGTAGTGACACTAGCCAGCATCCCTGTCAGGAGTCAATGTGGTTTTTGCTCATGACACGACTGCCGCCCTGGTCCTTGCCGCCGATCTGGTCAACTCCGACGAGGTGGCCGACGTCGCGACCCTGGAGGCGTTCCTCGACAAGCACCTGGTCGAGCCGCGGCTGCGGGCCACGGCGGCCGACGTGGACGCGGTGCGAGCCCTGCGGCCCCGGCTGCGGGCCGTCTGGCAGGCCAAGGAGCCGGAGGGCCTCGCGAACCTGGTCAACGAGCTGCTCTGCGATTCAGGCGCCCGGCCTCGGCTGGTCGATCACGGCGGCGGCTGGGGCTGGCACCTGCACGTCACCGGCCACGACGCCGCGCTCCAGCACCGCATCGCCGCCCAGGCCGGCTTCGCCTTCGCCGACCTGGTCCGGCTGGGCGAGGCGGACCGGCTCCGCCGCTGCGAGGCGCCGGATTGCGAGGCGGTCTTCGTCGACCTGTCCAGGAACCGGTCCCGTCGTTACTGCGATACCGGCAACTGCGGTAACCGGCAGCACGTGGCGGCCTACCGTGAACGCCTCTACCGTGAGCGGCTGGCCGGCCGGGGGGCCTGATCCCCGTCCGCCATGCCCTGCCTGAGGTAGCGGTCCAGGATGCGCTCCACTACCTGGGTGAGCGAGCTGCCCTCGTCAGCTGCGGCCCGGTGCGCGGACGCGCGCAGCGTGTGGTCGATCTTGATGGTCAGGTGCGGCCGCAGGCCGGCTGCGCTGGCCACCCGCCGCTGCGGGAACGGCGGCGGCGGCTCGCAGTTCACCACGTAGTCGCGGAGCTCTGCTTTACGGAGCTGGGCCGGAGCCCGGCGGCGGACGCGTGCCTGCACCGCCTGCCGGCTGATGCCGAGGGCTTCGGCGAGCGGGCGCAGCGGCCAGCCGGCCTCGTTCAGCGCGGCCAGCGTCGCGGACAGCAGCTCGCTGCGCCCGGAGGAACGGAGCTCGCGCAGGCGGGCCGCGATCCGCTCGGGCAGCACCAGCGTGCCCGTGATCTCCGGGTCATCACGATGGCGCGCGTGCTGCACGTACTGGCGCAACCCGTTCGTCACCACCTCGGACATCGTCCGGCCCTCGCGGGCCAGGCGAGCCCTGAGCCGCTGTCTTTGCTCCTGGTCCAGCCGGAAAGTCAGCAGCCGCCTGGAGCCCTGCGAGTTCATCTCACCGCGGCCAGGGCCCGGTCAGAGGCCGAGTCAGGCGGCGGCCCGGGATCCATCGCGATCACGGTCTGCTCCGCCTCGATCAGGTCGAGATACCGGCGCGTCTCGGCGGCGCGCCTGCGCCGGCTCCAGCCGAGCAGCCGGCCCATGATCGCGCTCACCTCGGCCGCCGCCCCGGCGCCCGCGTCGGCCGACTCGATGAACAGGCGCGTCCGCCGCATCAGCACGTCCTCCACGTGCAGGGCGTTCTCGTGGGTGACCGCGTACGCGACCTCCGCCCGCAGGTACGGGTGAGGTTCGGCGAGCGGGCGGGCCAGCCCGGCGTCGGCCCTGGTCAGGTTCAGCACTTCTTCGGCGAGCGTCCCGTACCGGCCGAGCAGGTGCTCCACCGCCGCACGAGGTACACCGTAATCCTCGGCGAGCCTTCGAGCTGCGGCCTGTACCGCGGCCAGCCCGTCGGCGCCGAGCAGCGGCACCTGGTCGGTGACGGACCCGGGCACCTCGCGGCCGAAGTCGGCCACGGCGGCGTCGACGACGTCCCGCGCCATCAGCCGGTAGGTGGTGAACTTGCCGCCCGCGATGCTGGCCAGCCCGGGCACCGGCACGTCGACCACGTGTTCCCTGGACAGCTTGGTGGTGGGCTTGGAGCCGTTGCCCTCGCGCGGATCCACCAGCGGCCGCAGGCCGGCGTAGACCGCGGTGACATCGGCTCGGGTCAGCGGCTGAGCCAGCACCCGGTTCGCGGCGGCCAGGATGTACTCGATGTCCTCTTCGGTCGCGGCCGGCTCGGCCCGGTCGCCGGACCAGTCGGTGTCGGTCGTGCCGACGATCCAGTGCTCGCCCCACGGGATGAAGAACAGCACGCTCTTCTCGGCCCGCAGGATCATCCCGGTGTTCGCGTCCACCGCCGCCCGCGGCACCACGATGTGCACGCCCTTGGACATCCGGACCCGGTAGCCGGCCTGGACCCCCGCCAGCTCGTGCACCACGTCGGTCCACACGCCGGCGCAGACCACCACGACCTCGGCCGTCACCGTGACCTCGCGCCCGGTCTCCTCGTCGCGCACCCGGGCTCCGGTCACCCGCGTCCCGTCCGGGCTCCGCAGCACCCCGACGGCGCTGACCCGGGTGGTGACGACCGCGCTGTGCGCGGCCGCGGTGCGAGCTACGGTCAGCGTATGCCGGGCGTCGTCGACCTGCGCGTCGTAGTAGAGCATGGCGCCCGCGAGCCGGTCGGGGGACAGCGCCGGGGCGCGTTTCAGTGCGCCGCGGGCGGTCAGGTGCCGGTGATGCGGCACCGGCCTGCGAGGTCCCTCCATCGCGTCGTACAGGACCAGGCCCGCCCCGACGTAGGGGCGCTCGACCACCTTCTTGTACAGGGGGTACATGAAGGAAACCGGCTTGACCAGGTGCGGGGCGAGCTTGGACACGAGCAGGTCGCGTTCCCGCAGGGCCTCGTAGACGAGCTTGAAGTCGAACTGCTCCAGGTACCGCAGGCCGCCGTGGATGAGCTTGCTGGACCGGCTGGAGGTGCCCGAGGCCAGGTCGCGCGCCTCCACCAGGGCCACTCGCAGCCCCCGGGACGCCGCGTCCAGGGCGGCCCCCGCGCCCGTGATGCCGCCGCCGATGACCAGCACGTCGAACCGCTCGGTCGCCAGCCGGCTGAGCATCGCGGCACGGTCGCGAGCGTCCAGGGCGCCGTTACTCGCCATCACATTCCCCCATGCAGCTGGGCTGTTCCCACCACCCCTAGAGTATGTACATCGTCAACCTGCCCGCAAACGGTGGCATGGCATGGTGATGAACTGCGGTTTAAAAGGAGATGCAGTGGCCGATTTCGTCGGGGCAATCGATCAGGGCACCACGAGCACGAGGTTCATGCTCTTCGATCATTCCGGTGCCGAAGTGGCCAGGCACCAGCTGGAGCACACCCAGATCATGCCCCGGCCCGGCTGGGTGGAGCACAACCCGGTCGAGATCTGGGAACGCACCAGCGCCGTCATCATGACCGTGCTGAACGCCAGGAACCTGCGCCCCGCCGACCTGGTGGCGCTCGGCCTGACCAACCAGCGGGAAACCACGCTGGTGTGGAACCGGCGCACCGGGCGCCCGTACGGCCACGCGATCGTCTGGCAGGACACCAGGACCGACCGGATCGCCGCCGCCCTGGACCGGGACGGCCGGGGCGACGTGATCAGGCACAAGGCCGGCCTGCCGCCGGCTACCTACTTTTCCGGCGGCAAACTGCAGTGGATGCTCGCCAGCATCGACGGCCTGCGGGCGGATGCCGAGCGGGGCGACGCCATCTTCGGCACGGTGGATACCTGGCTGCTGTGGAACCTCACCGGCGGCGTCTCGGGCGGCGTCCACGTGACCGACGTCACCAACGCCAGTCGCACCATGCTGATGAACCTGCAGACGCTCGACTGGGACGACGAGCTGCTCGGCTTCTTCACGGTCCCGCGGCAGATGCTGCCGCAGATCCGGCCGTCGTCGACGCCCGAACCTTACGGGATGACGTCGCCCCAGGGCCCGTTCGGCGGCCAGCTGCCGATCACCGGTGCCCTCGGCGACCAGCAGGCGGCCACCCTCGGGCAGGTCTGCCTGGCTCCCGGCGAGGCGAAGAATACCTACGGCACGGGTAACTTCCTGCTGCTGAACACGGGGACGGACATCGTCCGGTCCACGAGCGGCCTGCTCACCACGGTGTGCTTCAAGTTCGGCGCGGAGCCGGCCACCTTCGCGCTCGAGGGGTCGATCGCGGTGACTGGCGCCGCCGTGCAGTGGCTGCGCGACCAGCTCGGCATCATCAGCGGCGCGGCGCAGAGCGAGGCGCTCGCCGGCCAGGTCGACGACACCGGCGGCGTCTACTTCGTGCCGGCCTTCTCGGGGTTGTTCGCGCCGTACTGGCGGGCCGACGCGCGCGGCGCGATCGTCGGGCTGTCCAGGTTCCACACCAGCGCGCACCTGGCCCGCGCCACCCTGGAGGCCATCGGCTACCAGACCAGGGATGTGGTCGAGGCGATGGAGCGAGATTCCGGCGTGCGCCTGGAGGTGCTCAAGGTGGACGGCGGGGTGACCGCCAACGACCTGTGCATGCAGCTGCAGGCCGACATCCTCGGCGTCCCGGTGAGCCGCCCGGTGGTCGCCGAGACCACCGCGCTGGGAGCCGCCTACGCGGCCGGGCTGGCCACCGGGTTCTGGCGGGACGCCGCCGAACTGCGCGCCAACTGGCACGAGTCGAAGCGCTGGGTGCCGTCGTGGACGCCGGACCGCCGCGCGGACGGCTACGCCGGCTGGCGCAAGGCCGTCCAGCGCACCCTGGACTGGGT
>JBKQQQ010000315.1:0-6987 GCA_052144275.1 Streptosporangiaceae bacterium | reverse complement strand
TACGACTCGACGAAGTGCGGATACGTCCGGCCGAAGACCCGCCCGAACTCGTCGGTCTTCTCCCGGATCACCGGTATCGCGTCCTCCATCGCCCGGGCCCGCTCGAGCTGCAGCGGCGGTCCCTGCTCGGGATGGATCTGCGGGCCGTGCGACACCGGCCGCCGCGGGTCCAGCGGGAACGGCAGCTGGTACGGGGGGAGGAACTCGTCCACCGTCTCCGCCGCGGGCATGTCCACCTCGCCCGCGATGTGCGACACGAAGTAGCCGTCCTGCACCACCATCTGCGGCAGCAGCACGCGCGGGTCCTCGCCGATCGCGAAGGCGAGCAGCGACTTGTCGAAGACCTCCTGGGGCGTCGCGGCCCAGCCCATCAGCCACCCCATGTCCCTGGTGCACAGCGCGTCGGTGTGCTCGGAGCCGAAGTCGCCGGGCGGGTCCAGGGTCCGGTCGGCGATCGCCATCTGGACCGGGATGCGCGCCCCGGAGATGATGGAGTACATCTCGTAGCCGTAGGTGACGCCGACGCCGGACGACCCGGTGTAGGCCCGGGCTCCGCAGGAGGCCGCGCCGAACGCGGCGGAGAACTGCGAGTGCTCGCCGTCGGCGTGGATGTACTCGGCGTCCAGGATCCCGTCGGCGACGAACTGCGCGAGGTTCATCATGATCGCCGTGTAGGGCCGGATCGGGTACGCGGTGATCACGTCGACGTTCGCGTACAGCGCGGCGTGCGCGGCCGCCGCGCATCCGTTCTGGCGGACTCGCGTGCCGGCCAGGCCGGCCAGGAACCGCTCTCCCTCGGGCGTCCGGATGGCTCGCTTGAGCCGGGGCGGCGTCCCGATGTCCACATGCACGGTGCTCATGGCGTGACACCCTGCCCGTTCGGATGAATTGATTGTCGGTTTGCACGGTGTCGGTTTGCACGGGCGGCGTCGTATTCGGCGATCGCGTCCTCGATGAGCTGGCGGGTGAACGGCGCCTGCTCGGCGTGCGCGCCGTCGTAGGGTGCGAACGCGGTCTCCATCCGCACCACGGCGTCGGGCTCGTCGAAGTCCAGTTCCGGGACCCGCTCCAGGCAGCCGGTGGGGCACTCCTGCACGCAGACCAGGCAGCCCTTGCAGTAGTGGGTGCGGATGGAATAGTGCCCGTTCTCCCGCGCATCGCGCATCACGCTGACGTCGGGGCACACGATGTAGCAGTTGTCGCAGCCGTTGCAGACGCCGCAGGACATGCACCGGTCCGCCTCGGCGAGTGCCTCTTCCCGGCTGTAAGCCAGGGTGACCTCGGTGACCTGGCTCGCGCGGCGCGTCGTGGCCGGGGCCAGCGGGGCCTCGGTCCGCGGCGCGTGCCGGAAATAGGCGGTGTTGAGCTTCTCGTACGGCATGACCTCGACCGCGGCGTCGGGGCGCAGCGGCTCGGCGGACAGCACACGGTCGATGTCGCGCGCCGCGCGCTTCCCGTCGCCGAGCGCGTCCACGACCATGGACGGGCCGCGCATCACGTCGCCGCCGGTGAAGACGGCGCCGCTGGGGTGCGGGATGCGGCCGTACTCGTCTGCCCTGATCAGGCCGCGTTCGGTGCAGTCCGCGGGCAGCCAGTCGAGGACCTGCACCTGGCCGATGGCGACCAGGATCGTGTCACAGGGCACCTCGACCTCGGTGCCCTCGGTGAGCTGCGGGGTGACGGCGCCGCGGGAGTCCTTTTGCAGGCTCGCCTGGCACAAGACGGCGGCCCGGACGTTGCCTTCGTCGTCGGCCAGGACCCTGACCAGCGCGGTCCGCGGGCGGAAGCGCACCCCTTCCTCGCGGGCCTGGGCCAGGTCCTCGGCCACGATCAGCAGTTCGTCTTCGGCTTCGAGGGACACGATGGTCGCCTCGGCCGTTTCCCCGCCCAGCCTGATGGCCGACCGGGCCGCGTCGGAGGCCGTGTTGCCGCCGCCGATGACGAGCACGTTCTTTCCCGTCTTCACCGGGCGCCCCAGGCCGGTCTCGCGCAGGAACTCCAGGGCGCCGATCACGCCCCGGGCCTGTGCGCCCTCGGCGTCCAGGCGCCGGCCGACGTCCTGGCCGAGGGCCAGGAAGACCGCGTCATAGCGGCCGGCGAGCTCGTCCAGCCTCAGCTCGCCGTCCGCCGCGCCGGCGCGGACGCCGCACTGGATCTCGATGCCGCCCAGGTCGAGCAGCTTGGCGATCTCCGCGTCGAGGATCTCCTCGGGCAGGTGCCAGGCGGGGATGCCGGCCCGCAGCATGCCGCCCGGCTTATCCAGTGCCTCGAAGATGACGCTGGCGTAGCCCTTGCGGCGCAGGTGATAGGCACAGCCGAGGCCGCCGGGACCCGAGCCCACGATCGCGACCGTCTTGCCGTTCAGCGGCGGCAGGTCCCGCTTGACCGGGTTGTCCGCGAGCTTCAGGCCGAAGTCGCCGAGGAACCGCTCCACCCCGCGGATGCCGATGGGCTCGTCGTGCGCGGCGCGGTTGCAGGCGGTCTCGCACGGGTGGTAGCAGACCCGCCCGGTGACCGACGGCATCGGGTTGTCTTCGGTGATCGTGAGGTAGCCGTCCAGGTAGCGGTCGTGCTTGACGTGATCCAGGTATTTCTGGATCTGCTCGCCGGTGGGGCAGGCGTGGTTGCACGGCGGCGTCTTGTCCCGGTACACCGGCCGGTAGAAGCGGAAGTTGCCGGTCGGGAACAGCCGCTGGCCGTCCTTCTCCGTGGGCGGCGGCGTGACGCCCGCGATGGGCAGCCTCAGGTGTTCGGGAACGTGTGTCCCGCGCACGGACATAACATCACCTCCGCGTACTGGACGACGGTGTGCTTCTCGGCGCCGCGGAGCATGGCGTCCCGGTCGGCCACCACCTCAGCCACCGCCTCGACCGGTAGCTCGCCGGTCGCCGCGACCAGGGCGCCGATCAGCGGCGCGGCGATGCCCCGGCCGATGGCCAGCCGCTCCACCGCGCCCTCGGTGGACATCCGGTCGAAGGCCAGCTCGGACAGGTCGCGGACGAACATCCAGGGGCTGCTGCCGCGCTGCTCGGCCAGTCCGGTCGCGTCGACCACGACGAGCTTGTCCAGCTTGGCCAGCATGTGCTCGGGCAGGAACTTCAGCAGGTACTGGGGGTCGCGGGCGGAGTTGATGACCAGCACGCCTTGTGCCGGGTGCGTGCGGTGGAAGAAGTTGACCGCCTTGATGATCGTCTCCTCGACCAGCACCACCCAGTCGGGGTGCGGGTTCTCGTAGACGAACCGGTCGAGGATCGGCTCGTCGGCGAACCGGGCGTACTTGCGTACCAGGCAGTTGGTGCGGTCCGGGTCGTCGACGTAGTCGCTGACGTTCTCGGCGTAGTAGCCGAGCTTTCTGGCCGCCGTGGCGATGCAGGTGGAGACGTCACGCGCCTCCTTGTCCATGATGATCCCGCGGGACCAGACAGTGAGCTCGTGATGCACGGGCGCGCTCGCCTTCCGGGATTGTATACCGTCGGCAGGATACCGTCATCGTACGCCGACGCTACGGGCCGTCAAGGGCCGGAAGGCCCTTTTTGCCCCCATCCGCGGCACCCGGACGGCACCCCCGCGCACTGCCTACGAGCACTGCCTAGTATGCGCGCCCGGAGTGCCCGTTTTCTGCCCATGCGAACCTGTATCACTTAATGTTATATAGCCATTACCCTTGGCAAATGCGCGGGCGCGACTTGCCGTAAAGCCCGGAATGCATCCTGCCGAGGCCACCCGGGCAGTAGCGTGTCTCTGCGTATCACTGCCCGCTGCCTGGCAAATTGTTCAAGTAGGTAGCAGAGTGTCTCGTTTGTCGCGATGATGCTAGAGATCATTGACCTGCTGTACGACAGACAGGGGAGTGACCCGGTATATGAGGAGCGGTTCGCCGGCTCAAGATGGCGGTGGATGGCCGTCAGCGCAGCGTCCCCATTCGGATGAGGCCACGAGCAGTCCGGTCCGGTACGGATCAGGACCAGGGAGCGATCCGCACGACGGCTCAGGCGGACGGCGGGAAGTGCCGTTCGGACCCGAGATCTCCTGGCCTTACGGTTTCCGGCAGCTGGACTCCGAGTCCCGGGAAGTGCTGGAGTCCGCCTACGGCACCGGTCCGGTGTACCAGCAGCCGGCCGTGGACGATTACGGCTACGGCGATCCGGGTTACGCGGATCCGTCCTACGAAGGCCCGAGGACTCCGTACAACGCCCCGGCCTCCGGCGGCACAGCGTTCGGCGGCCAGCGCGGCGGTCCTGCGAACGGCGCGGCGCCACGGCCTTCGGGAGGATCCGGCTACCGGTCACCCGAGGTCGGCCCGCCCGGGTACCACGTCCCCGAGATCCGCGATTCGGCACGGCCCGGGCACGTCGGCCCCGGCTACCAGCCGCAGGCCTTCGTGCCGCCATCTGGCGGCCAGGAGATCTGGCCGGTGACCGGCGCCCAGGAAGCGCTGCCCGACACTGGCCCCCAACCAGTCGCACCGCCAGTCGCACCGCCAATTGCGGATGCCTGGGACGCCCGCGGCTCCGGCCGCTCCCCGCAGGCAGGCAGCGCGGCTTACCCGGATCAGTGGTACGGCAACCCGCGCCTGGACGACCGGGTTCTCGATGACATGCGCCACGACCAGCCCCGCCCTGGCGGGTCGCGGCTGAGCGGTCAGCCGGCCGGCTCGCGTCCGGCTGATCCGCGGCTCGAGGGCATGACCTACGGCGAGCTTCGCTACGACGACGCCGCCTCCATGAACCCCATGACATCCGGCGAGCCGGTTTACGACGAGCCGCTCGACGATGAGTCGTGGTACGAGGAACTGAGGCGCGGCGGCCCGGCGTACCCCCAGGACTTCGGCCCGCAGCACCCGAGTGGCCCTCATCGCCGGGCGGAGCCCCAGGCTCCCGACTACGGCCCGCAGCCCGGTTTCCCGCAGCCGCCGGACCGGTCGGCCGGGTACGGCCAGCCCCGCGGCGACCGGGGAGGCCCCCTGCCGCAGCCGCCGCAGAACCCTGCGATGAACGCCGGGCGGATGACCGGCCCCGGGCAGCCCAGCCCTGCTCAGCCCAGCCCTGGCCAGCCCAGCCCTGGCCAGCGGAGTGGCAGCCAGCCGGGTTCGCCGTTCCCGTCGGCTCCGGCCGCACCGGGAACTGGCTTCCTCAGCGCCCCGGTCGCCCCGGTCGGACTGCTCACCCCGCCGGCCGGCACCCGAGTGGACGCCTTGCGCGATGGCGCGGCTCAGGCTGCTCCTGCGGCCAGTCCGCGGACGGGCTCCGCAGCCGCCCAGGTCCCGGCGGCCCCGAGCGCCAGTCGTCCGGGAACCGCCGCGGTGCGGCCGGGCCATGGCCTGGACGGCCCGGAGATCACGTCCTCCTGGCCGGCTCAGCCTCAGGCCGACGAGCCGGAGTCGTTCGAGGACTTCTGGCGGGACGACGAAGACGATGAGTACTCGGGCCTGTTCGGGGACAGGCAGGCCGAGTTCGACCGCGCCGACGCCCGGCAGGCAGCGGTCGGCCGGCAGGCTGCCGTCGGCCGGCGCATCGGCCGCCGCCGCGGCCGCAGCAACGACCACCGTCTCTGGCTGGGCCTGGGCGGGGTGGTCATCGTGGCCGCCGCCGCGATCACCGGGATCATCAAGTTCGAGTTCCCGTCGCACAGCGGGCCCGCGCACGCCATGGCTATCCCGGCCAAGATCGGGACCTACGTGCGCACCGTGGACCTGGAGAAGCAGGTCGGCCTGTCCCAGCTGCGCGACGAGGTCATCAAGATGAGTTCGGGCCAGGCCAGCGACGTGGTGTCGGCGGTCTACGAGTCGGGAAATTCCGCGGCGGGCAACACCGAGCAGATCCTCATGTTCATCGGCGGTCACCTGGCGAACGCCGATCCGGCCGCCTCGATCGCCGGCTTCACCCAGAAGTTCCCGGGTGCCCATGTGGCCGGCGCGGGTCCCATGGGCGGTGAGGCCGCGTGCGTCCAGGAAGGGACCACCACGTCGAACAGCCGGTCCCTGTGCGTCTGGTTCGACAACGACAGCTTCGGCGAGATCGTCTCGCCCACGATGAACGCCACGGCCCTGGCCAACGCGATGCGCACGGTTCGCCCGTCCGTGGAAGTCCTGGCTAAGAAGTAACCGTTCCTGTTGACGTTCCGGTCATGCGGCGGTACAGCCAGAACATCAGCCGGTTGTGCCGCATGCTGGTTTCGGCTTCGGCCTGGCTGGAGGCGGCCACACCGCCGAGTTGACGCCGTCCGCGCCGACCAGCAGATCCGCCTCGGCCTGCCGCCCTCCGGCGAAATGCAGCCGCACGCCGTCCTGGCCGGCTTCGTACCGGACAAGTTCGGAGCCGAAGACGAGCCTGCCATCCAGCCCGGCCGCCAGCACCTCCCGCAAGGTCTGGCGGTTGACCGAGGTGGACAAGGTGGCGGGCGCGTACGGGTCGGCACCGGATCCGGTACTGCCCTGTTCGCTCAGGACGCGCAGCCGCTCGCTCATCACCGTCAGGCGCGTGCTCGCGTCGCCGCAGGTGGCCCGGAACACCGCGAAATGCTCGGGCGGCAGGCACTGCTCGAGCGCCCGCCCGGCCCGCGCGTCGACGTGCAGTCGGTAGCCCTGCCGCCGGACGGCCAGGTCGGCGTCGCGTTCGTAGACCGTGACGTCGACCCCGGCCTTCAGCAGGCCCTGGGCCAGGCAGAGCCCGCCGAGCCCGCCGCCAGCCACCGCCACCCGAAGACCGCTCACCGTTCCGGCCCAGACGACGGGTCGCCGCCTTCACCCTTGTCCTCGGCCTCACCCTCGGTCTCGCCCCCGCCCTCGGTCTCGCCCCCGCCCTCGGCCTCGGCCTTGGCCTCGGCCTGCAACAGCTTCGGCGCGCGGCTGAGCTCCAGCGCCTCGATGACCTTCTCCGGGGTCATGTCGAGCTCGACGGCCAGCTCCTCGGGAGTCGGCTCGCGGCCCAGGTCCTGCAGCATCTGCCGCTGCACCCGGGCCAGCTTGTTGATCACCTCGACCATGTG
>JBKQQQ010000314.1:0-7088 GCA_052144275.1 Streptosporangiaceae bacterium | reverse complement strand
ACACAGCGTGATCAAGCGAACCGTGTCACTAGGCGATTTCGCGGTCCGCCGCTAGCCGGAACCCGCTGACCTGCACCATCATCCCATCCACCGCCCAGAAACCCCGCTCAACTGTCGAACCCAGGTTAGGCTGGCGCGGGTTTCCTCGATCTGCTCGCGGATCTGGTCCGGATCGTTGGTCATGATGTGCCCTCGTTTCCTCTTATCGCGTCAGGAATCTTCTTCACCGTCTGCGCGGTCTGCGGGACGCCCGATACTGCGCTGATCTCCCGGCGCCCCGTCAGCCCGAGGATCGTCGCGACGATCAGCCAGATTGCCGCCACGATCAGCGCCGACCAGCCATGACCGGTGGCGTCGCCGATGCCCCACCACGCGGCGACCGACGCGAACAGCAAGACCATGTAGCCGCTGATGCCTGCGCCCGCCAGCAGCCCGGCGCCCTTGCCGGCCCGGGTGGCTGACTGGCGGAGCTCGGCCTTGGCCAGCTCCACCTCCTGGCGTATGAGCTTGCTGAGATCCACGGCAACATCTGAGAACAGCTCGCCGACCGACGGCCGCGAATCGGGCTGCGGCGGCAGGGCCGGATCGAATGGGCTGCTCACAGGGTGCCCTGACGGCCCGCCTGGTCATCAGTGACCAGGGGGCTCCGCTCGCCGTACGCTGGACCGGCCTCCCAGGCCGGATCACCGCCGGCTGGCGGCAGACCGCTGGCCGGGACAGCAAGGCCCGGCGTCTGATCGCTGGCGCCCGCAGCCGTTGCCGGCGGGTAGCTGGCCAGGTCAGATGGCCGGGCCCGCTGCCCGCTGAGCCCCTGCGTAGCTGCAGGCGCCGCGGCCGCCGCGGAATTATCGCTATTTGCGTCCTTAAGTCCCCGGGTGAGCCGGCCGGCCACGAGGCCCGCTCCCACCGCCAGGGCCAGGAATACCGCCGGCCTGCGGCGCGCGAAGGACTGCATCTCATCCGCCACCTGGCCGGGCTTGCGGTCCTCCAGCCACTGCCCGGCATTACGGACCCTCCAGGCCGCCTGACTCGCCAGGCCGGCGGCCATGCCGCCCTGGCCGGAGGCACCTGCCATCGAGCGGAGCTCATCACTGAGCGAAAGCAGCTGATTCGCCAGCCGCTGCTGCCCCTGCGCCGCTTGCTCCTCCAGCTGGCCTTGAGCCTGGTGCAGCAGGTCCCTGCCCTGACGCCCGGCCTCCACCGCAACGCCCGAAGCCTGCTCCCGGGCAACGTCGGCCACGTGCTTTCCTGTCTGAATACTGCTGTGACTCAGGTCGGTCGCCTGATCCTTAACGACGTGAGCCGTGCCCTGCTCCTCCGCCGATGCGGGTCGGAGCGGCTCGCCGCGCTGTGGCGGCGTAGATGCGGGCAGGTAATTGTCTGTCATCCGGGCTATCTCCTCGTTTGAGCGATTTGCGGCCACCGCAACCAGCGGGCCGCGGCGGCGTCTGAGCCCGCTCGGGCCAGGTCCCCGCCATCCGGCTGGCCCCCCACTACCCGCAGCCGGACGGCTTACACATTAAACTTACATCAGAAGCTTACCTGAGAAGCTTACGGTGTCCACTTAGCGGCGTGGCCATTCTGCCCGGGGCAGCACCTCGGCCGCGAGGCCGTTCACCGCCGGGGTTTGCCGCCTGTGCTAGAACCGGGATCAGGGAGACGGCGTCGGCAGGAAAGATCAGGCAGACGGTCCCCAGCAGGCAACGCCCGCGGTTTACGGCCTCAATCTCGCCTGACATCCGGGTCGTCGGCCACGAACACCGCGATGCGGTCAAGCATGTCTTCCAGGCCCGTTTCGAACTCCCCGTCCCACCGGTCCTGGGCGAGTCCCGCCGCCAGGCGGTGCACCGTCGGGAAACGCCTAGCGTCAATCCCGTCCGCGGGATCGAGCAGCTCGCGTGGGCTGTCGGCGTCCTGGAGTTCCTCTCGCTGCTCGGCAGAACGGGCGGGGCTCAGGCCGCCGATGACCGGGCTGGCGGCTGCCTGCCCGGCGGATCCGCCATCATCCGAAATAGTGTCGGTACCGGTGAAGGATCCGTCGCCCGGCTTCGGGTCCCGTAGCGTCATGGCACTGGTTTCCAGGAGCAGGTAACCGAGCAGGAAGCTGTTGAACGTACGGTAGGTGAACAGTACCTGCTCATCGCTGAACCCCTCCCGGGCCAATCCGGTCAGCATCGCCTCGACCCAGCGCAGCGACCGAAGCGGCGGGTTCACCCACGGAGCCGCGGGCGGCCGGGTAGCAACCAGCGGGAAAGCATGGGGATGCGCCCGGGCGTAGCGGCGTACTCCGTGCGCCATGCCGGCAAGATACGGTCGCCACCCGTCCACCGGACGCAGCTGGACTTCCGGATCGTCGGCGAGCTCGTTGACGATCCGCTCCACCACCGCGTCAAACAGCTCATCACGGTCCTGCACATACCTATACAGCGACATCGAGCGAACCCCCAACCGCGACGACACCGCCCGCATCGTCGCCGCCCCGATGCCCTGCTCATCCACCAGCTCCAGCGTGGCCGTGACGATCCGGTCCAGCGACAGACCACGACCCGGCCGGCTACGACGCCCGCGCCCGCCCTGTACTCGTATCACCCGAACCTCACCTCATGACGACTGCTGCGATGTCAGCGGTTAGCCGCCATCGGGCCGGCCGCTGGCGCATGGCGCATTATGCTCATCCTAGGATTCCAGCATGGCGGTCAGCTCGCATCGGCAAGCGGGAGGCAGCCTGCCGTCGCGTCATTCGGCGATGGGTTCCCAGACCAACTCGGCAACATCGACGACGAGATCCGGTCCGGGCTGACCTGGATCGCCGGGGGCGAGGACCTCGCCGGCACAGACGCAGACGACGTCGTTCAGCCGACTGTAGGGGTCGCGGTCGGCCAGGCGAAACACCGCACCGACGATCTGGCGGCGTCCCGGCGGGTAGGCGCGGCCGTACCCGTGCCACTCCACCATGATCGCGGCCCCGTCGTCGGCCTCGAACCCGGCGTGACCGAGGTGATCGCCGACCTGACCACCACGACATTCTGCGATTCCTCTGGCGTCCGCCACCTCCTGCTGGCTCATGAGCGAGCTAGCGCGAGCGAGGTGCAGCTGCGGTTCGCCGTCCCTTCCGATTGCCCCGTGCGGCGCGTCCTCGAGCTCACCGGCGTTCATCGCGTGCTGGCCGTCTACCCGACCCTCGCCGAGGCGGTGACCGGCGGCCTGCCACCCGATCCGGCGGGCCGGGCTCACAGTGAGCCCGCTGCATACACCCACCCGTTCGGGAAAAAGATCTCAATTAGCCGAACGGGGTGGGTGCTACGGTCTCGGCCACCACCTGGCGACTGGCATGCTAACGCGACGATAACGGTTCCGCCCTGATCCGCCTTACCGCCATACCCGCGTGTTTGCCTGGCCCGGTGATGGGCAGCGGTGCTCAGTCATGAGGGGGTGGAAATGATCAATGCCGCTCATCTGCTGACCGCCGCGGACCCGCTGGGTGGTCAGGGCCGCGGTGCAGGCTGGACAGGCGCCGCGACCGCCGCGGCCTTCGCCGCCGCGGTCAAGTCGGGCAGGCTGAACCTGCCGCTGCCCGGCAGCGGCCGGACCCGCGAGCGCTGGGCGGCTCTCGCGGACCTGGCCGGGGAAGATCTCTCCCTGGCCCGGCTCGCCGAGGGACACGCCGATGCGCTGGCCATCCTGGCTGAGCTCGGCGCCGCCCTCCCGCCGGCCGCAGGCCGCTGGGGTGTGTGGGCCGCTCAGCCTCCCGGCCCAGGACTGGAGGCCAGCCGGACCGGCGGCGGCTGGCGCCTGGACGGCACTAAGCAGTACTGCTCCGGCGCCCGCTCCTGCACCCATGCGCTGGTGACCGCGGCGGCGCCGGACGGCAGCCGGCTCTTCGCGGTCAGCACGAGCGATCTTTCCCCGGTTCCCGGCACGTGGCCGGCGACCGGCATGGCGGCTAGTGACACCCTGGACGTCCGCTTCGTGAACATCGCGGCCACGCCGGTCGGCGAGCCCGGCAGCTACACCGGCCGGCCAGGCTTCGCGCACGGCGGCGCCGGTGTCGCCGCGTGCTGGTACGGAGGGGCGCGTGGCATCGGCCGGACGCTGCTGGCCGCTGCGGCCGAACGTGACATCGGCCCGCACGGGCTGGCCCATCTCGGCGCGGTCGACATCGCGTTGCACACCGCCAGGACCACGCTGGAGACGGCGGCCGGCGAAATCGACGCCGACCCTGGCGATCGGGAGAACGGCGGACGTCTGCGGGCCCTGCGGGTGCGGGCGCTCATCGAGGCGGCGGCCACCGAGGTCATGCAGCGGGCGGGCCGTGCGCTCGGGGCCGGGCCGCTGTGCCACGACGAGGCGCACGGCCGGCGGGTCGCGGACCTGACCGTATACCTGCGCCAGCATCACTCCGAGCGTGACCTGGCCGAACTCGGCGCGCTCGTGTCCGGCCGCAGCATGCCGTGGTGAACCGGCCGTGCGCGCGCCGGGTCACCCCGAACCGCATCGACCGGCCCGGCACCGCCGAGGAGGCCTGGGACTCATGGCTGGAGCTGCGGCATCTGTCCATCGCCGACCTGGGCACCTGGTCGAGTGTCGTGATCGTGGCCGCTCACCCTGACGACGAGGTTCTAGGCGCCGGCGGGACGATGGCCCTGCTGGCCGCCGCCGGAGCGCGGCTTCGCCTGGTCGCGGTCACCGACGGCGAGGCGTCCCATCCCGGTGCCGATCCCGCCGGGATCGCCCGGGTGCGGACCGCGGAATCAGCCGCCGCCCTCGGGATTCTCGGCGTCCGGGACATCGAAGTGATCCGGCTGCGCCTGCCCGACACCGGGCTGGCCGCGTGCGAAGACGAGCTGGCCATCATCCTGCGCGAGCAGTGCGCCGGGTTCGATATGTGCCTGGCGCCATGGGAAGCAGACGCTCACGCGGATCACGAGGCCGCGGGCCGGGCGGCGCGGCGGGCGGCCCGGCAGGCTGGCCAGGACGTGCTGACCTACCCGGTCTGGATGTGGCACTGGGCGAAACCCGGTGACCTGCGGGTTCCCTGGCGCCAGGCCTGCCGGGTCCCGCTCAGCGCGGACGTCGCGGCCAGGAAGAGATCGGCTATCGACGCGTTCGCCAGCCAGCTCACCGACCGCGATGGCGCCGGCCCGGTCCTGCCGGCCGGCATCATGGCGCATTTCACCCGGCGACAGGAGGTCCTGCTGCGATGACGGCTCAGGTGACCCTCGGCGCGGGCTATTTCGACGCCATGTACCGGGACGCGGCGGACCCGTGGGGGTTTGAGGACCGCTGGTACGAACAGCGCAAGTACGCGATCAGCCTGGCCCTGCTCCCGGCCGGACGATACGGCCGCGCGTTCGAGCCCGGCTGCTCGATCGGCGTGCTCACCCACCTGCTCGCCCAGCGCTGCGGCACCCTGCTGTCCTGCGACGTCGCCGCGGCCGCGGTCCAGGCCGCCGCCCGGCGCACCCGCGATCTGCCGCAGGTCCTCCTCGAGCAGCGGGAGATCCCCGGCCAGTGGCCGCCGGGCCGCTTCGACCTGATCGTGTTCTCCGAGATCTTGTACTACTTCGGCGACGACGACCTGGAGCGGGTCCTGAACCACGCGGTAGCCGCCCTCGAGCCGGACGGCACGCTGCTCGCCGTGCACTGGCGGCACCATGTCGCCGACTATCCCCGATCCGGCGACGATGTCCATCGGGTGCTCGCGGCCCGGCCCGGCCTGGCCCGCCTCGTCCGGCATACCGAGCCTGATTTCCTGGCCGAGATCTACATCCGCACCGATAGCGTGCCCGTCTCGGTGGCGCAGGCGACGGGCCTGGCGTGATCGAGGCCGTCGGCGTGGTGGTGCCGGCCCACAACGAGGAGAGGCTGCTGCCCGCCTGCCTGCGGGCGCTGCGGCGCGCCGCTGGCACTGTGAGCATGCCGGTGCACCTGCTGGTGGTGGCCGATGCCTGCACGGACCAGACCATCGCGGCCGCCCGGGCCGGCGGCGCCCGGGTGACCGGGATCCGCGCTCGCAACGTGGGCGCGGCGCGGGCGGCCGGGATGGCCGAACTGCTGCGGCTGACCGCGGATACTCGCCCGGCCGCGGTCTGGCTGGCGACCACCGACGCGGACAGCGTCGTGCCGCCGCACTGGCTGCGGCGCCAGCTCAGATACGCCAGTCAGGGCTGGGATGTCGTCCTGGGCACCGTCAGCGTCGCCGACTGGGACGGACACCCGCCGCACGTGCCGGCCGCGTTCGAGGCCCGGTATGACTTCGGCGACGGGCCGCACCCGCACGTCCACGGTGCGAACCTCGGCATCCGGGCGTCGGCCTACCTCGCGGCGGGCGGGTTCAGGTCACTGCGGACGGCTGAAGACCACGCGCTGCTGGCCGCCGTGACCGAAGCCGGCTGCCCGGTCCTGCAGGCCAGCGACATCACGGTCCAGACATCGGCCCGGCGTCTGGCGCGCGCGCCAGCAGGATTCAGCCATCTGCTGCGGATACTGACCGGGCAGCGAGGTGTTTCCCGTCCCGCTACGGGTAGTGAGGGTTCTCCGCTACGACGTTTAGGAGTTATCTCATGGCCAGGCACGACGTTGACCCGGTGCTCCAGCAGCTGGTCCGGGCCATCAACGAGTCAGGGCAGGCCGCGGTGCCGGTCACCGTTTCGGTTCACGGCACGGCGCTGACCGGCGCCCTGATCTCCCAGCGCAGGTACTTCAGCGAGCTCGTCGAGGGAAATCCCCTGATGAGCGCGCTGGAGCCAAGCTCAGGCCTGCTCGGCAAGGAATACGCCAAGGACGCCGAGGCCGAGTCCGACCATCACCTGCACGTCCGGGCGGCCGGCGGCCGCGGCAGCGAGATCGCCGAAGGCCTCTGGCGGGTCAGCCTCCACGCCGTCGACGCATGGACGCTGCGGACCAGCCCCGACGACGTGGCCGATAACCGGGGACCGTTCGAGCGCCTGCTCGGCCACGCCTAGCCCGAGTTTCCGGGTTATCTCGGCCCGTACAGACCGCTTCTTCCCTGGGATGATGGCTGGCCTGGGCTAACACGGCGTGTCGTCTTGCATCTGCCGGGCGAATCACCTATGACCTAAAGTCGT
>JBKQQQ010000313.1:0-7020 GCA_052144275.1 Streptosporangiaceae bacterium | reverse complement strand
GGGCTAGGACACGAGTAGCATGTGATACCGGGGAAAGGACTCGTTGTGCCCGGTCCACCGCAGCAGGAACGGTCGCCCGATCTCGGGTCTCTTCGGGCGGCTCGGAGGCAGATTCTCGCGGCCGCGTCCGAGCGCGGCTTGCGTGACGTGCGTGTGTTCGGTTCGGTAGCTCGCGGGGATGCGGTCGAGACGAGTGACGTGGATCTCCTGGTAGCTCCGGGTCCGGACACCACGCTGTTCGACCTCAGCGGTTTTGCGCTTGACGTTGAGGAGATCGTCGGACGTCATGTGGACGTGGCCACGCCGCGCGGCCTGAAGGCGCGCATTCGGGACCGGGTCCTGGCAGAGGCCGTTGCCCTGTGAGAGACGACCGTGAGCGTCTGGCGGACGTCTTGGCTGCGATCGATAGGATCAGGCGCCACGTCCAGGACGACCGGGCGCGCTTCGACATCGACGAACTGCTGCAGAGCGCGGTGCTTCACTGGATAGAGATCATCGGTGAAGCGGCACGAGGCGTCAGCGACAAGGTTCGCGCCGCGCATCCTGAAGTGCCCTGGCGCGTGATCACCGACATGCGCAATCGGGTGAGCCACGGCTACTTTGATATCGATCTCGACGTCGTGTGGAACACAGTGACGCGCGACCTACCGAAACTCCACGAATCTGTCACCCGGATCCTTGCCGAGCTTGACTCGGAAGCAGAAGACTCACGGTGAGTAGCCTTCCGGCCCGGCGCTGACTTGGCTACCTGCGGAGCATTCCTCCACTTCTGGGACGCCGCGGGCTTCGGCTGAATGCGCGCCCGGCGGCGCCCTCAGTTGCACTATCAGCTTGAGCTGTTCACTGTGCTGCATACGGCCCGACACGAACTGCTAGTACCAGCCAGCGGCCGTCATCGCTGAGGTCGGCTACTTCCTGGCCCCGCGAAGCCGGTGCCCCGCGTGGAGTCGTTGTCCCTACGGTCCTGGCTGATGGTGACTTTGCGCCCGTCGACCTGACGAGCGCCGACTATGCGCAGATTGCCGACCTGGTGAATACGTATGAGAGCCTTCCGCTGGAACCACCGATGCCTCGGTTGTCGCTATCGCCAAACGGCTCGGGCTAACCGACGTAGCGACGTTGGACCGCCGTCAATTCACGGTGGTCCGGCCGAGCACGCGGATGCGCTGACCCTTCTGCCCTGAAGTCCGTAAACGTGTCCATTCACGGGGTGCCGCGAAGTGGTGTCAGGCGAGGGCGGGGAGTGGCGGTAGCCAGGGTTTCCCGGCGATGGCGCTGCTGATGGCGTCGAGTGCGGTGATGCTGTGGGCGGCGGCGGTGTCGAGGTAGCTGCGCAGGCGGCACCAGCGGGCGAGGGTGGCCAGGGAATGCCAGTAGCCGGACACGGCCTGGTGGCGTTTCGCGGCTTTCGCTCCGCGCTCCGAGACGTTATTCGTCCAGCTGACGGCGAAGACACGGGTGAACAGGAAAACCTGTTCCTTATATTCGCGCAGCCAGGTGCCGAGGGCGTAGCCGGGGTGGTTCCCGCCGCCGTCCCAGTCCCGTAGCCGGTTGCGGATGATCCCGGACGCGACCGCATTGTCGTAGCGTTCCCGCAGGTCATCGAGGATCTGCTGGTCCAGGGCGGTGTCCCCGCGGGCGCGGGCGGCCTCGACGGCCTGATGAGCCTCGCGCAGGATCGTGATGACGTCCCGGGCCCAGTCCTGCACGCCGCCGGGGCCGAGTTTCGTGACTGCCCGGCACCTGCGTATCACGTGCGCTGCGCATTGCTGGATGCCCGCCAGCCTGGAAAGAAGAAGATGCTGGTAGCCGGTGTAGCCGTCGGTGATCAGGTACCCGGTGAACGTGGCCGGGAGCCCGGCCGCGAGAGCGGCTTTCCGTCGCGAGGCCATGGCCTGCAGGAACGTCAGCCGCCCGTCCGGGGTCCGGGTGATCAGCACGTGCGGCGCCCCGGCCGCGGCCTTCCGCTGCTTCTCCTCCGGGTCCCTCTCCTGCTCCTTTTCCCCCGCTTCCGGCGCTTCTCCCGCCGCGGGGGCCGGCGGGGCCGTCCCGTCCAGCACGTTCACCGGGGTCTCGTCGGCGGCCAGCACGTCCTCGGCGGCCAGCGCCGCGAGCATCGCGTCGTCGAACCCGGCCTTCCCGAGCTGCGCCGATACCCGCGCGGCGGCCTTATCCACCCAGCCGGCCGAGACCTCCGTACCCAGGAGCATGCCGATGAGCTGCGCGGCACGCTCCGGCGGCACGTTCCCGTAGCAGGAAAGAAGCACCGCTGCGGTTATCTCCAGCCTTAATTAGCGTGTCTTTAACGTCCATCACGAGTGCTCTCGCCTGCCCGGATAGCGGTTGATCCGTGGTTATCTCCGGTCTTGTCCATGACGTTGTTCAAGGAGGAGACGATGCTCGTGCATCCGGTGGCGGTCCCCGGTTCGGGGACGCGATCGTGGACGGTGCTGGGGGACGACGACGTGCCGGTTGTCCCGGTCGACCGGTTCCTGGCCTATCTCACTGACATCGGCCGGTCGCCGAACACGGTGAAGGCCTATGCCCACGATCTCAAGGATTACTGGAGCTTCATCGGCTTCCGCGGGCTGGACTGGCGCGAGGCCCGGCTGGAGGACATCGGCGAGTTCGTTGCCTGGCTGCAGCTGCCGCCTGCGGGGCGGTCGGGCGAGGTCGCGGTGCTGCCGTCGGTGACGGCGGAGGTGACGGCCTCGACGGTGAACCGCAAGCTGGCGGCGGTCAGCGCGTTCTATGCCCACCAGGCCCGCAACGGCGCCGGGGTCGGCGACCTGCTGGCCGCGTGGCGGACGGGCGGCCGGGGAGGATGGAAGCCGTTCCTGCACCATGTGAGCAAGGGCGAGCCGTATCGCGGGCGGGCGATCACGCTGAAGGCGCCCAGGAAGCTGCCGCGGATCCTGACGGTTGCCGAGGAGCAGGCCATCCTGGATGCCTGCACCCGGCTGCGGGACCGCTTCTTCTTCGCTGTCCTTCACGAGACCGGCTGCCGCGCGGGTGAGGTTCTGGGCCTCCGCCATGAGGACATCGCCGCCGCGGAGTGCGAGATCACCGTCGTGCCGCGGGAGAACGCGAACGGGGCGAGAGCGAAGTCCGGCGGCCGGACGGTCCCCGTCGGGCCGGAGCTGATCCGGCTCTATGCCGACTACCTGCACGAAGAGTACGGCACTGCCTGCAGTGACTACGTGTTCATCAACATCTGGGCGGAGCCGAAGGGGCATGCATGGGCTTACCCGGCTGTCTATGACCTCGTCCTGCGGCTCCGGGCCAGGACCGGGATCGCGTTCGATCCCCACTGGTACCGTCACGGCGCCGCCACGCGCTGGCTGCGCGACGGAGTCCCGATCGAGGTCGTGTCCACGCTGCTAGGTCACTCGTCGGTGTCTGTCACGTCCTCCGTCTACGGGCACCTGACGGCCGAGGACGCGCGGGCGGCGCTGGAGAAGGCCGGCTGGTTCACCGGGAAGGAAGTGTCGTGGTGACCGGCGGCTGGATCACGCAGGCCGACCGGTCCCGCTGGCAGCAGCAGGCAGCCGCCGAGCTGGCCGCCATCCTGGCCGCGCACCCGGGCATCCCCGTGATCGCATGGACCGTCACCGCGTCCGGCGGCGCCCTGTCCGGCCATGTCCTTGCTCCCGCTGCGGGCCGGCGCGCACTGTTCGGGCAATGGCGGCAGGCCCTGGGCCTGGACGAGGTCACCGAGACCCCGTCCGCGGGCGGGACGCCTGTTTACCTGCACGCCCGCGGTGCCCGCGGAGGCGTCGCGGTCAGCGTCACCGCGACCGTCTTCGACGACGGGGAGGACAGCCGGTGAGCGGCCCGGACGCCGCCGATGCCGGCCAGTACCGGGCTCCTTCAGGCCTGCTGGAAAAGCTGATGGCCGCGGTGCGCCCGGAGTTCCGGGCCGGCGACCTGGTCTTCGACCCGCGTGACCCCGTCTTCGGCGGGCCGCCCTGCGCGGTGAGCGGCTGCGACCGTCCGCACCGCAACCGGGGCCTGTGCCTTTCGCACTGGCAGCGGTGGCGGTCAGCGGGCCGCCCGGACCTGGCCGGGTTCGCCGCGACGGCCGAGCCCGGCTGGCACGGTCACCTGCCGCTGAACCCGTGCACCGTCACCGGGTGCAACTACGGCGCGGCGGCCCGCGGACTGTGCAACCGGCACGCCAAGCAGTGGCGCCGCGCGGGCCGCCCGGACCAGGCTGCCTGGCTGGCATCGATCGCGCCGGTGCCGGCGGGCGAGCCGGCGGCGGCCTGCCGGATCGGCTACTGCGGCCTGTGGGCCCAGGGCACGTCCGTGTTCTGCCATGGCCACCACGAACGGTGGACAAGGAGCGGTCGCCCCGACGCGGACGAGTTCGCCGCCTCCCGGGAGAACCCCGGCCCTGGCCAGGAGCACATCGACCTGCGGCGGCTGCCCCCCGGGCTCCGCCTGGAAATACAGTACGTGCTGCAGTGCCGCGGCGACGAGCAGGACACCCGGCTGCCGCCGGAGGACGTCCGGCCTTTCGCGGCCGTGCTGGCCGCCGCAGGCGCATCGTCCCTGCTGGACCGGCCCGAGGAATGGTGGGCCGCCCGTCCTTCGAGGGGAAGCGGGCACGGCTGGCGCGCGTTCGTCCTCGACGCGCGGCGCCGCGTCGAGGCGCTCGCGTCCGGTGCCGGCTGGGAAACCGAGTACCCGCGCGACACCTGGCGGCTCCGCGTTCTCGGAACCGCCCGGGGCGACGCCGCCATCAGGTTCACCGGGATCCCCCAGCCCTGGCTGAAGGACCTGGCCAAGAGATACGCCCGCTGGCAGCTGTCCACCGGGCTGACCGCCGCCACGGCCGGAGCCGGGGCCCTGGGCATGACCCGGTTCGCCGCCTGGCTCGCCTCCCTGCCCGAGCCGCCCGCCGGGCTGGACGGCGTCGACCGTCCGCTGCTGGAACGCTATCTGGCCGTCCTCCATGCGGAGATGGGCGGCCAGCAGCGTCACCAGCAATACGTCAGCGCGCTGAGCGGCTTCCTGAGGGAAATCCGCCGGCACGGCTGGGACGGCACCATGCCCGCCACCGCCGTGATCTTCCCCGAGGACTTCCCCGCCCGCGGCGCGCGGCTTCCCCGCGGCCTCGCGGACCACGTCATGGCCCAGGTCGAGCAGCCCGCCAGCCTGGACCGCTGGGACAGCCCCGCCTACCGGCTCATCACCGTGATCCTCATCCGCTGCGGCCTGCGGATCTCCTCAGCCGCCGGGATAGCGTCCGACTGCGCCGTCACCGGCCCCGACGGCGCCCCCTACCTGCGCTACTGCAACACCAAGATGAAACGCGAGGCCCTCGTCCCCATCGACGACGAACTCCACCAGATGATCGCCGAACAGGAACAGCGGGTGCTGCAGCGCTTTCCCGCCGGGACCCCGGTGCTGTTCCCCCGCCCGACCGGCAACCTCAAAGGACGCCGGCCCATCGCCGCCCAGACCTACCGCAAGGCGCTCTACCGCTGGCTAGCCGACTGCGACGTCCGCGACGAGCACGGGCAGCCCGTCCACCTGACCCCGCACCAGTGGCGGCACACTCTGGGAACGGTCCTGATTAACCGGGACGTCCCGCAGCATGTCGTGCAGAAAATACTTGATCACGACTCGCCCGCCATGACCGCTCATTACGCGCGACTGTCCGATAAGACCGTGCGCGAGCACTGGGAGCGGGCCCGCAAGGTCAACGCCGAAGGGCAGCCCGTCCAGATCCGTGCCGACGGCCCTCTCGGCGACGCTGCCTGGGCGAAGCAGCACCTGTCCCGTGCCACCCAGGCGCTGCCCAACGGCTACTGCCAGCTTCCCCTGGTCAAAACCTGTCCGCATGCGAACAGTTGTTTGACGTGCCCGATGTTCGTGACGACCGCGGAGTTTCTCCCGCAGCATCATGCCCAGCGGCAGGCCACCCTGCAGATCATCTCCGCAGCCGAGGCGGGCGGCCATGCCCGCGTCGCCGAGATGAACCGGCAGGTCGCCGGCAACCTGGACAACATCATCGCCACCCTCGAGTCCGGGGAACCGGACGACAAGGAGGCGGCCGCCGGTGCGTCCTGACCCGCTCGCCGAGGCCTCCGCCCGCCGGCACGAGCTGACCAGGTCCAGGGCCATCCAGGCCCTGCGGGAACTCGACCGGGCGGGGACTCCCGTGACCTTCGCCGGCGTCGCCCAGGCAGCGAGGGTCTCCCGGTCGTGGCTCTATACCCAGCCCGACATCAGCAGCCAGATCCGCAGGCTGCGGCAGAGCACAAGCAGCGCCGGCTCCGCCGGCGCCATTCCCGCCGGCCAGCGGCCCACAGACGCGTCGCTGAACGCCAGGCTCACCGCCGCCCTCGAACGCAACAAGCAGCTCGCCGACGAGAACGCCCGGCTCCGCCGCCAGCTCGCCCATGCACTCGGCGACCAGCGCTCGGCACGGACCCGATCAGGTAACGATCCAGAGAGCTGAAACAACCGGAATCAGGCCGCGAGCGTCCCGTCAGCGACACTGTCCACGACGGGACGCCGCAGGTCACAGCACCGGCTGACGCGAAAGCTCAAGATAACCGCGGCGTTCAGCACCGGCCCGTAGGACACCGCGCCCGGATGCGCCCCCGCCGGCGCTGCCGCGAACGTGACCGACCCGCAGCACGGGCCCAAATGACCCGGCAGCAGCCACTCGGTCACCTTCCGGACGATCTCCACGTCGATGACCTGGGCCCACCGCGAGCCCGCGGCCTCTGCGCCGTCCAGCCGGGCCTTGCAACTGCGGCACTGCGCAGGCGGCTCCGCGTCCTTCCTCGCATCCGGGTCCGGGTCCCGCCGCAGGCCTTTTCCCTGATGACCGGGCTGGCCGCCGCGCTTGCGGTCCGTGCGCCGCTCCCGCTCGGACTGCTGCCGCGCCCGCCGCGCCTCTGTTGCCCCGATCCGCTCCTTCGACGACGGAGTCCCCGGATCCGTACTGTCCATCGGCAGGCGCTGCTCCAGCTCCGCCAGCCGCAGCTCAAGCCGCCGCCTCAG
>JBKQQQ010000312.1:0-9640 GCA_052144275.1 Streptosporangiaceae bacterium | reverse complement strand
AGCCGCCGTTCGAGCGCTCCGATGATGAACGGCCGCAACTCGGCGGCCGGGATGATGTGGTCCACCGACCCCACCCGCAGCGCCCGCCGGATGTCGTGAACACTGTCGAACTCGTCGGCCACCTGCCTGAGCGTCTCGGCGCGGACCACCCGGACGGTGTCGGCGAGCTCGTGACGCAGCCCGGCATGGGCCCCGGCCGGATCCGCCGCGAGCCTGGCGCGGATGCCCGCCACCCTCGGATCGTTCTCGGTCCTGCTGCTGACCTCGCGGGCGAAGACGACTGCGGCGGCTGGTGCGCCGCCGATCACCGATGCGTACGAGCCTGCCACCGCCGCGGTCTCCATGTCATCGTGGAGGCGCTTGGAGAACACGACGAAGGCGCCGCCGTGGTAACGGGACACGACGACCAAGACGATCGGGCCACGGAAATTGGCTATCGCCCGGGCGATCTCGGCGCCATATTCCAGCTCCCAGGTGCGCATGCTCTCCGGTGAGCCGTCAAACCCGCTGAGGTTGGCCAGGATCACCACCGGGCGGTTGCCGCTCGCGGCGTTCACGGCCCGGGCGACCTTCCGCGCGGCCTGCGGGAACAGCGTGCCCGACGTCCAGGATGGCGGTCCGTCGGCGGGGACGAACCCGGTGCGGGGGCGGGTGTGCGATTCGAACCCGATAAGGCAGACGGGAATCCCGCCGACATGAGCCTCCCACACGATGGCGTTCTCGCCGTCACGCCACCTCGCCCAGCGTTCGAATGGCTCATGATCGGTGTCGGTAACGGCCCGCATCAGCGATCGCATGAAGAACGGCTTCTTGCGTTTGCCGTTCAGCCCGGCAGAGAAGATGTCCCCCACCCGGGAGAGGTCCGACCCGGCGACGGCCTTGAGCGGTGACCCGCACACATCCCGGTCAAACGGGTCGCTGGTCGGCGCCCGCCGTGGTCCGCTCTCCCCTGGGACGATGTAGGCGTGGTCGTAGTGGCGCAGCAGCAGCGCGCACGCCTCCGCCAAGGTCGGCGCCCAGTACTGGCCCTGACCGTTGGGGCCCATGATCCGGTCGAATCCGCCGATGCCGAAGTTGTCCTCGGCGGACACCCCGCCAGAAAACTCCAGCGAGCTCTTGCCCGTCAGCACCATGGCGCTGGCCGGGGTCATCACCAGGATCCCCCGCGTGCCCATGAGCATGGTGGCCGCGGCGTTCCAGTACGGCTGCCCGCCGACGTTGATCCCGGTGACCACCACGTTGACCTCGCCGCCCGCCTGGGTGAACTCGATCAGGCGGCGTAGCACGGCGGCGATCCAGTCCATGTTCTCGGTGCCGCTGTCCCACGCGATGCGGGCACCTGAGGAAAGCGCGAACCACTCGACGGGAACCTCGAGCTGACGGGCGAGGGCAAGCGCGGCCAGGATGCGCCGGCACTCCGCCTCGGCGAGGTTGCCGAGACCCGAGGTCGGGTCGCTAAGGATCGCCACGCGGCGCATGCCGTCGGGCACCAGCCCGGTATAGCTGGTGATCACGCCGGTCACGATCCCGGCACGATTGCGGCCGTATGGCCGGCTGACCGGGACGAGCTGCTCGCCACCGTCGTCGAGGTCGTACTCGGCAAACTCGCCGGCCGGGAAGTCGGCGGCCGCGCCGCGCGGCGGCGTCAGCATGCGGATGAGCTCATATGGATAGGGCACGCCGAGGCGCTGCGAGCGGAGCAGCTTCTGCTTGTACTCGGTCAGCGGCTGGATGGGCCGGTCGGAAAGCGGCCGGGATCGCACGGTGACCGCCCGTTCGGTGACATTCTCGACATCCAGCACCGCATCCTGGCCTTCGCCGCCGGCCTGGTCCGGCGTACGGATCCGGACCGTGATCTTCTCCAGGCCGAGGCCGCTGGCGATGGGCGCCAGCCGGTGGGCCACGTCACGCCAGGCGCCGGGGGCGACTTCCCATGCCGGGCGCACGTAAAGGATTACCCGGCTGAGCGGGGGCCGCCGTTCCGGCGGCTGGCGGCCGAGCGCATGACGGATGTCGGCGAAGGCCTGGGTGAGCATCGCCTCCAGGTGCGGGAAGCCGATGACCCGGCCGGCCGAGTCACGGGCGGGGGTGAGGTCGCGCACCTCGGCCATCGCGATCAGGCGCTGGTCCTTCGGGTTCTGGATGGCCACCGCGTGAAACAGGTACACATCTTCGGCGCTCGACAATCGCTGCAGCTCGAAGTTGGACAGCCGCCACAAGTCGAGGCGCTCGGCGATCATCGGGTGCATGTTGCGATACAGCGGATCCTCGCTGAAGCCGGCTTCGCCGTGCCGGTACGTGAAGTGCTGGGTGCGCAGGTGTTCCGCGGCTTGTCCGGCTTCCCCGGGACGGCTCGCGTTGGTGATCGTGATGTCCAGGCGATGCAGCGGGCGCCCGAAGTCGGTCTGCGCCAGCAGGCCGGCCAGCTCGGCGGCCATCGACCCGGCATCCAGCCACCCGCCGACCCGCCAGGACTCGAGGTCTACCACGACCCCCTGGTCCGGCGGCAGCGCGCCCAGGAACGGCTGCAGCCGACTGGCGAAATCGGGCAGGTCATCGAGGGAAACGTACCCGTGGACCAGCTGCACGGGCTGCCCGTTCTCGGCGTAGCTGGCCAGGCAGGCCAGGTGCGGGCCGAATGCCTGGCACCGCAGCTGCCGCAGCTCGCGGATCCGGTAGAACCGGCGGGCCCGGACTTGCAGTAGCCGGGCCTTCGTGGTGGCGTCCGCGACCCGGTATCTGTCCCGCAACAGCGCGCGCATCGGCAGCGGGCACCACACGAGCCGATCGGTGAGTTCGGTGAAATCACTCCGGGGGTGGGCTTCGAGCTCGTCCAGGCAGCGTTCCATTTCCGCGTAGACCTGCGCGCGCGTGCGCCTGAGCAAGGGCGCGTCCACGTAGCCGAAGCGCACATCGCGGGCCAGGTCGCAGACGTCCTGCTGACGTTGCTGCGTGGAGGCGATAAGGCGGTCGAGCACCGTGAGCCGGTCGTCGGTCATCAGCGCCGTCAGGGGGTCGCACCGGCGCAGCCACCGGCTCAGGATCGCCATGACGACAGGCGCGGCACGCTGGACCCGCGCAACAGACTGGTAGATGCGCAGCAGGGCCTGCTCCAGCTCCGGGGTACGTCGCAGCGACCGGACGCCGTAGCGCGCCAGGGTGCCCCGTAGCTGGTCGAGGAAGGGAGCGGGCAGCCCGCTAGGGTCGAGGGTAGCCAGGTAGGTGAACAGGTAATCTTCCGGGCTGCGGGAGTATTCATCCTCGGTCTCGTCCGGCTCTCGCCGCGTTAGTGCGGTGGCATCAGCGAATATCTCAACCAGCTCCTGCTCCTCGCGGAGCAGGCCGGAATCAGCCGGGTCGACGGCGTCCAGCATCGCCTCCCGCCGTCTGCCCAGTTCGCGGGCGGCGGCGTCGGCGATGTCATAGCCGAGCAGATAACTGCGCAGGGCCGTGAAACCGCCGTCTGGTGACCCGGGCTGGTCAGCTGCGGCGGCGAAGTGCAGCCGCGGGCCGGTCGCGGTCTGCGGATCCGGCTCATCCGCTGGCTGCAGCTGTACCAGCGGCGTCCCGGCCTCCACAAGAGTGTTGACCGAGGCGAGCACCGCGCGGATCGTGCCGGAGAAAGGAGCCGTGATCGCCGTCTCCATCTTCATGCTCTCGACCACCACGAGCGGATCCCCGGCCCGGACCGATTCGCCCCGGGCGACCTGGACGGCCACCACAAACGCAGGCGCCGGAGCGCGGACGCGGCTGCCGCCACGCCGGGTGATGACGTGGGGCACGCCGTCCACCTCGACGATCAGCCGTGGTCCCCGACCGCCTGCCACGACGCGATGACGCCGCCCGAAGCACGTCACGACCCGCTCGTAGCGCCCGAAGTGCTGAACGTTCGCATCGATCACGCCATCGCCGACCTCGACTCGGTAGCGGCCGCCGCCCAGGCAGCACACGTGCATCAGGTACGGGTTGCCGCGAAGGCTCAGCTCCACCTGGTGGCCTGCATCCGCAGGGAGCTCCGGCCGGCCGCGGGCCGCGGCCGCGAAGAAGGCCGCCTGGACAGCGGCCTGGTCGTCCTCTGCCGCCTCGATGGCTCCTTGCAGCAGCGCCACGGGATTTTGCGGCGGAAGGTGCTCCCCCGCCGCGGTCAGCCGGTCAAGCCACCCGCGGTCGTAGCTGCCCGCACAGAACTCGGGCCGGCCGATCAGGATAAGCAGCATGGCCTTGCTGGTAGTCCCGCCGTCAACCACGACGACCGACTGCATCAGGCTGCGGTGCAGCCGGCTCAGCGCCTCACGCCGGTCCCGCCCCCAGGCCGCCACCGTGGCGATGACCGAGCCGGACGCGGCGGTGATCTCGTCGCCCTCTCCCACGCCGACGTCGACGCGGATCCCAGCGCCCGATGGCGGTCGCAGTGCGACCACCCGGCCTGGCGTCGCGGTGAAGGCGTGTTCTGGGCCCTCAGCCGCCAGGCTGACCTCGATGGCGTGCCCGCGGGCCGGTGCCAGGCTCCCGGATAGCCGGCCGCCACGGGCGATGTCCAGTTGCAGCTTGGCCAGGTCGAGTCCGGTGGTCAGTTCGGTGACCAGGTGCCCGGACGGCGGCTGGACCCGGAAATCGGTGAACAGGAATTGCCGCGTCACCGGATCGATTCCGAACTCGGCCGACCCGGTGCCGCGGAAGCCCGCGGCCGAGCACAGCCGGATGGCCGCGTCGCGCAATGCTTGCTCGCCGGTCTCGTCGAGCGGCGTGCAGGCCGACTCGAGGATGACGGGCTGATTCCGCTGCCGGATGCTGCCGTCGCGGACGCCGACCGCCCATACCGTGCCGAAGTCATCGGCCACCACCTGGACTTCCACGTGGCGCGCGGCCGGGCCGGGCGGCGCGCCAGGGCCGGCGGGCCACGGGGCGACCGCAACACCGACACTCTCAGCAAGCTGCCTGATCCGGGCCTTGTCGCCGAGCAGGCGGATGACATCACTGCGCGGACCGACGAACGTGATGCCCTCGCGCTCGCACAACCGGGCAAGCTCGGCTGGGTCGGCGATGAGATCCCAGCCCGCCCAGAGGGCGTCGGCGCGCGTCTGGTGCAGCGCCGCCAGCAGCCGTACCGGGTCGAGGCGGGTGCCGTGCTGGCGGCCGGCGCCGGCGAATGCCGCCGGGCTGAGCAGCATGGCCTCGTCGGCCTCCCGCACGATCGCCGCTGCCGTGTCCCGCAGGTACAGGGCGATCGTGGTTATCTGGCCGGCGGACTCCCGGTTCAGCTCCGCGACCGCGGATATGCAGCGCATAGCCGGCTCTCCGCGGTCGATGATGGCGAGCCTTTGCATAGCCGTCATGTCGGCTCCTCAGTCGCGGCGCGTCGGTCGCGGATAGTTCAAGTATCGGACGCCGCGCATCTTCCTTAGAGGTTCCCGGCGTTCAGCCGCGATGTCCTGTGCCGCGGGCTAGCCCTGTCCGATAATGCGGGTAAGGTGCGACATCCTGACCCGACGGCAAACCGGGGAGCGACGTGAATGCACAGGCCGGGTCGACTGCCTACGCTCTGCTCACCGACGGGACCACGATCGAGATCCGGCCCGCACGGCCTGACGACTTCGATGCGGTCCGGGACATGCACGCCACGATGTCCACGGAAAATCTGTATCTGCGCTTCTTCGGTGTGAGCCGCAGCGCGGCCGAGGGAGAGGCGCGCCGGGTATGCCGGGAGCCCGGGCCGGACCACGGCGCGCTGCTGGCGATACTGGCGGGCCAGGTGGTCGGCTGCGGCAGCTACGAGGTGGCGGGCGACGGCTCCCGGTCGGCGGAGGTGGCGATGGCGGTCGCCGATGCCATGCACCGCCGCGGTGTCGGCACGCTGCTGCTCGAGCACCTGGTCTCGCTGGCCCGCGGCCGGGGGGTCCGCACCTTCGTCGCGGAGACGCTGAGCGAGAACGCGCTCATGATGCAGGTGTTCGCCGACGCCGGGCTGGGGGTGCACCGCGCCCTGGTAGATGGCGTATACGAGGTCAGGTTCCCGCTGCCGGCCGGCGAGGGCGATGTCGGCCTCGGCGCCTATCGTGATGCGGTCGCCGAACGGGAGCGGTCGGCTGACGTGGCGAGCCTGCGGTACGTGCTGACCCCGGCCTCGGTCGCCGTCATCGGCGCGAGCCGACGTCCCGGGTCGGTCGGGCGGGCCATCCTGCAGAACATCATTGACGCTGGCTTCCCCGGCCGGGTCTATGCGGTCAACCCGAGCGCGGCCGAACTGGACGGCGTGCCCTGCGTGCCGTCGGCGGCTGCGCTGCCCGAGCAGGTTGACCTGGCGGTCATCGCCGCGCCGACGGCCGCCGTCCTCGGTATCGCGGAAGACTGCGGACGGCGGGGCGTCAAGGCCCTGATCGTGACCACGCCAGGCTTGGACCGCGCGGCCCGGGCCGAACTGCTGGGTATCTGCCGCCGCCACGGCATGCGGCTGGTCGGGCCGACCTGCTTCGGCGTGGCCAACACGGCCATTTCCCTGGACGCGACGTTCGGGGCCCGCCATCCCCGGCCGGGAATGGCCGGCCTGGCCATGCAGTCCGGCGGCGTCGGCGTGGTCCTGCTCGAGCATCTGTCCCGGCTCGGCATCGGGATCTCCTCCTTCGTCTCCCTCGGCGACAAGGACGACGTGTCCGGTAACGACATGCTGCTGTGGTGGAAGTCCGATGCGGCGACCAAGCTGGCCTTGCTCTACCTGGATTCATTCGGGAACCCGCGCAAGTTCGCCCGGACGGCCCGTGCCGTCGGCCGCACCATGCCGATCCTCACGGTGAACGTGGGCCGGTCCGCGGCGAGCCGGCGCCTGGCCGCGATTCGCGCGGCGGCCGTCCCGCAGCTCACCAGGCAGGCCCTGTTCGAGCAGGCCGGCGTGATCGCCACCGCCAACTTCGGCGAGCTACTCGATGCCGCGGCGCTGCTCGCATCCCAGCCAGTGCCCGGGGGACGCAGGGTTGGCGTGGTGTCCAACACCCGTGGCGGCGGGATGCTCGCCGCCGATGCGTGCGGCGACGTGGGCCTGGAGGTCGCCAGCCTGGCCGGCGATACCCAGCGGGCGCTGGAGGACCTGCTCCCCGCCGATGCCGTGGTGACCGGGCCGGTCGACACCACGGCGGTGGTCTCGTCCGGTCTCTTCCGCCGGTGCCTGGAGCTCGTCGGCGCCGACCCGGGCGTCGACGCGGTCCTGGCGCTGACGGTCAGGACCGCGACCAGCGACCTGCTTCCCGAGGTGCGCGCCGCGCGGCTGCCGGTGCCCATCGCCGTGGCGGTGATGGATCAGGTTGAAGGGGTCCGGCTGCTGCCAGGTCCGGGCACGGGTCAGGCTGATGGGGTCCGGCTGCCGCCAGGCCCGGGCGAGGACTCCCCCGCCGTCCCCGCCTATGCCTATCCCGAATCCGCGGCCCGCGCGCTCGGCCACGCCGCGCGCTACGGATCGTGGCGGGCGACTCCACCCGGAACCGTCCCGGTCCTGGCAGGCCTGCGCCAGGACAAGGCGAGAGAGCTGGTCGCCAGCTTTCTCGCCGCGGCCCCGGCGGGAGGCTGGCTGCCCCGGGGGCAGACCGTGGAGCTGCTCGGCTGCTACGGCGTGCCGCTGGCCGACAGTATCGCGGTTAGCACCGAGCCGATGATCACCGGCGGCGTAGGGGTGACGATCAGTGTGCTCGAGGAGCAGGTGTTCGGCCCGCTGGTGCTGTTCGGGCTGGCTGACGAGGCCGCGGACATCCTGGCCGACCGCGCCGCCCGGCTTGCCCCCCTGACCGAAGCTGACGCCGACGACCTGATCGGCTCGGTACGCGCCGCCCCGCGACTGCTCGGACGCTCCGGCGTCCCCGCCGCCGACCTGGCTTCGCTCCGGGACATGCTGCTGCGGGTTTCCCAGCTGGCCGACGATCTTCCGCAGGTCGCCGAGCTGGAGCTGAGCCCGGTCGTCGCCCGCCCCGATGGTGCCCTGGCCGTCGACGGCCGGGTCCGCATCCAGGCTGCCGAGCCCGCCGACGTCTACCTGCGCCAACTGCGCTAACGCGCCGGGTCGCCGGCGAGGAAGCTGGTGATCACCGGGCCGACTTGGTGAGCGCTGTCGAGCAGGACCAGGTGCCCGCCGCCCCGCACCGTGTGTAGCGTGGCCTGGGGCATCAGCATGGCGATGATCCGGTGGTTCACCAGCGGAGTGACGGGGTCGTCGTCGCCGGCGACCACCAGGGTGGGCTGGCCGATGGCCCACAGCCACGGCAGGCTCGTCCAGCCGAACAGGGGGGCCATCCGGTACAGGGCGGCCAGGGTGTCGGTGGGACGCCGGACGTGCATCGAGCGGACAAGCTCCGGCTCGATGCGCAGCCGCCCGCCGAACATCGCCCCGGCCACCCGCTCCAGCCGCTCCGGATGGTAGCTGCGCGGGTGGATGAAGTGCCAGAGAGCTTCGAGGTTGCCGGGCATGGCGAAGCCGCCGAAGGATGTCGAGGCCAGCACCAGCCGACGAACCCGGCTGGGATACGAGAACGCCATCTGCTGGGCGACCGCGCCGCCGAACGAGGCGCCGAGCACGTGGGCGGATGGTATGCCGAGTTCGTCGAGCACCTCGGCGCCGAAGCGGGCCAGCGCCCACATGGTGAGCGGGAACGCGGGCATCTGCGACTGGCCGATGCCCGGCGGGTCGAAGGCGATCGTGCGGAACCCGTCCAGATGGGGAAGCAGTTGTTCCCACAGGCCCACCTCGCCCCAGATGCCGGAGTAGAGCAGCAGCGGCTCGCCTTCCCCGCGGATCTGGGCATGAATCCGCAGCCCCCTGATCCGTAGCTGCTCGTCCCTGGTCGGCACGGCCGACGTCGCTGTTGTCATTGGAACCTCCCGGAGGCTATATCCGAGGGCCGAGGCGGTCAGACCGCTCGCACCTGGCGGGCGCTCATCCGACAGGCCACCTTACCGAACAGTAATAATAATACCGAACGGTCGGTAATTATCGTACCGAGCGGGATGCGTGCATACGGAAAGCCGAGCGGTCGGTAGTCATCGGGCCGAGCGGAGCGCGCGTGATGTGCGACACGCAAACCAGCGGACCTCGGGCCGTGAGCCTAAGGACCTTCGGCCGTGGTTACCCAACCGAACGACCCGTAGCGTCCCGCGCATCGACAGTCTCGGACTGACTGGCCAGCCGTAACCAGGCGAGAAAGAAGAGGCCCCTGCTCGGGTGCTTGGAGGCGAAACCGATGTACACATTCGCCCAGCCATTCGGCCGAGCCCTCAGCACCGCCGCCGGATCCGTTGCCGTTGTCTGTCAGGACCGTCGCCGTAGCTACGCCGAGCTTGGCTCGCGATGCCGCCGCCTGGCCGGCGCGATGCGCAAGCTCGGCCTGGCTCCCCAGGACCGGGTCGGGGTCATCGGGCTCAACTCCGACCGTTACCTGGAGCTCTACCTGGGGCTCCCGGCGGCGGGCTTCGTCCTGGTCCCGGTCAACTCGCGGCTGGCTCCGGCGGAGATGCACGCCATCCTCACGGACGCGGGGGTCAGCGTGCTGTTCGCCGACGCCGAGTACCCAGGCAACGCAGGGGTCAGCCAGGTGATCATGATGCCGGACGGCTACGAAGACCTGATCGCCTCGGCCGAGGAGGTTCCCCTCGGCGAGGGGGT
>JBKQQQ010000311.1:0-9498 GCA_052144275.1 Streptosporangiaceae bacterium | reverse complement strand
CCCGATGCCGACGCCGCGCAGGTAGGTGTAGGTGCGCTGGGCGATCGGCTTCGGCTTGTCGAAGTCGGTGGGGTACATGTCCTGCTCGACGACCACGAACAGGTCCCGGTCGAGTTCGCGCAGGGCCTTGGCGACGTCGTCGATGTCGGGTTCTCCGCTGGGCGGCTCGCAGCTGGCGCCCATGGCCACGGCCTGCCCGAACGCGAGACCCTCGCGGTCGGCGGTCGCGACGATGGCCGGGTCCATCTGCTTGATGTGCACGTACCCGATGCGGTCGGGGTAGCGGACGATGAGGGCCACGTTGTCCGCGTGCCGGTAGGCCAGATGGCCGGTGTCCAGGCAGAGCGACACGTAACGGGGATCGGTCTGCTCCAGGAACCGCTCGGTCTGCGGCTGGGTTTCCACGTGGCTGTCCGCGTGCGGGTGGAACTCCAGCCGCAGGCCGTACTCCTGCGAGACGATCTTGCCCAGCTCGTCGGTGGCCTTGGTCATGGCCCGCCACTGGCCGGCGTCGAGTTCGGCGGGCTCGAGGAAGGCGCCGGTCTTGTCGTCGCGGTAGCCGGGCACCGGCACGAAGATCAGGTGCCGGCCGCCCACCGCGGCGGTCAGCTCGGCGACCTGGCGGGTGATCCGTTCGATGTCCGGCCAGTCGCCGGGCCGGTGCAGCCCACTGAACCCGTGGACGGTGCCGCCGGCCACCTTGAGCCCGCGCCGGCCGAGCTCCTCGGTCAGCCGCGCCGGATCGGTGGGCAGGTAGCCGAACGGCCCGAGTTCCAGCCACTCGTACCCCACCTCGGCGACCTCGTCGAGGAAGCGCTGCCATGGCGTCTGGAGCGGGTCGTCGGCGAACCACACCCCCCAGGAGTCGGGGCAGGTGCCGAGCCGCAGGCGCGCCCGCGGCCCGGCACCGGTGCCAGTCGTGCTCATAAATGAGATAACCCTTCCTGCCTGGTCGTGCCTGATTTAGTCGGTACCGAGGTGGCGTCCGAGCCGCCGCCGGCCTGGTGCGAGATGCCGAGCTCTTCTACATCCGCCTCCATGACGCGGCCGATGTCGGCGGCGGCGCCGCCGGCGCTTTCCAGCTCGTGGGACAGCTGCTCCAGTTCGGCACCGCCGGCCATCAGGCCGGTGAGCTCGTCGCGGGTGATCTGGCTCTTCTCGTAGTAGCCGATGGACTTGCCGCGGTTCAGCAGCAGGAACCGGTCCCCGACCGGGTAGGCATGGTGCGGGTTGTGGGTGATGAAGATGACGCCGAGGCCGCGTTCGCGGGCCTGGATGACGTACTTCAGCACCACCCCGGACTGCTTGACGCCGAGGGCGGCGGTCGGCTCGTCCAGGATCAGGACCTTGGCGCCGAAGTAGACCGCGCGGGAGATCGCCACGCACTGCCGCTCGCCGCCGGACAGCGTGCCGATGGGCTGGTCGACGTCCCGCAGGTCGATGCCCATCGCCAGCAACTCGTCCTTGCAGGTCTTCTTCATGAACGCGATGTCCATCCGGAGGCCCTTGCGGGCCTCGTTGCCGAGGAAGAAGTTCCGCCACACCGGCATCAGCGGGACGACGGCCAGGTCCTGGTAGACGGTGGCGATGCCGCGCTCGAGGGCCTCACGCGGGGAGTTGAAGGCCACTGGGGTGCCGTCGACCTCGTAGCTGCCCGAGGACGGCTGGTGCAGCCCGGCGATGATCTTGATCAGGGTGGACTTCCCGGCGCCGTTGTCACCCAGCACGCAGGTGACTTCGCCGGCCCCGACCTCCATCGTGATATCGGATAGCGCGATCACCGCGCCGTAGCGTTTCCCGGCGTTGACCAGCCGGACCAGCGGCACGCCGCCGTTGCCCTGGCCGGCCGGGGTGCCCTCCTGCGAGGTCTGCTGAGCCTGGGCGGCGTGCTTGCCGACCGGAGCGTTTTGTGGGGTAGTCATGCCGATGCCTCCGCGCGACGACGGATAAAGGTATTCAGCAGGATCGCGCCCAGCAGCAGCAGGCCGACGAAGAACTGGAACCAGTCAGGGTTCCACCCGGCGTAGACGATGCCCTGGTTGACCATGCCGAAGATGAGCGCGCCGATCGCGGCGCCGACCGCAGAGCCGTAGCCGCCGGTCAGCAGGCAGCCGCCGACCACCGCCGCGATGATGTAGACGAACTCGTTGCCGACGCCCTGGCCGGACTGGATCGTGTTGAACAGGAACAGGGTGTGCATGCCGGTGAACCAGGCCATAAACCCGACCGCCATGAACAGGCCGATCTTCATCCTCCCCACCGGCACGCCCACCGCCCGGGCGGACGGCGCCGACCCGCCGACGGAGAAGATCCAGTTGCCGATGCGGGTCCGCAGCAGGATCCAGGTCGCGATCAAGACGAAGACGATCCAGTAGAGCACCGAGGTCCGGATGTTCACGCCGCCGATGGTGAAGCTGCCGGCGAACACCTTCTGCGCGGAGCTGAAGCCCTGGAGGGTAGAGATGTCCGGCGAGGCGACCTGGTTGGTGATGGTCTGGGTCAGCGCGATGTTGATCCCTTGCAGCATGAAGAAGGTGCCCAGGGTCACCAGGAAGCTCGGGATGCCGGTCTTGACCACGATCCAGCCGTTCAGGAACCCGATGAACAGGGCCAGGCCCAGTCCGACCAGCACCCCGACCCACACGTTGGTGGTGAACTCGTAGCTGAACAGCGACGCGCACAGGGCCGCGCTGGTGACGGAGACGCCCGCCGACAGGTCGAACTCGCCGCCGATCATCAGCAACGCGACCGGCGTGGCCATCAGCCCGTAGGTCGAGGTGACGTACAGGACGCTGGAGAACGAGGCCGCGCTGCGGAACGGCGGCGCGATGATGAAGAAGAAAACGTAGATGACGATCGCGCCGACCAGCGCGCCGGCCTCGGGACGGGCCAGCAGGCGGGCCAGGAGCGACTTGCGCCCCACCCGCTCATCGCGGATCGGCGGCGGGGAGACAGGAGCTTCCGCTATCTGAGTCATGAAAACCTCTCTTTCTGCGCGGGGGTCACCCGATGGGCGGGTGACCCCCGCGCGACATCTCCTAGCGGGTGCCCCGCTCGGCGTACGTGGCCACCTGGGCGATGTTGCTGCTGTCGATGAACGACGGGCCGGTCAGCACGGTCTGCCCGCCGCCGATGATGTTGGCGTTGGTCAGGTACAGCCACAGCGAGTCGACCGACAGATAGCCCTGGAGGTACGGCTGCTGGTCCACGGCCCACTGCACCTGCCCAGACTTGATCTTGGCGATCTCCGCCGCGTTGGTGTCGAAGGTGTAGAGCTTGGTGGTGCTGTGCGCCGCCTGGATGGCCTGGATCGCGATGAGCGCGATGGGCGCGCCGAGGGTGATGACGGCGTCGATGCTCTTATTCCTGGTGAGTTCGGCGGTGATGCTGGACAGCACGGCCGAGGAGTCGGTGCCGTCCACGTAGAGCTTGCTCATCGTGCCCTCGGAACCGAGGCCCTGCTTCACGCCCGCGCACCGGGCCTCAAGCTGAACCTGCCCCTGCGCCTGCAGGACGCAGAGCACGTTCTTGGCGCCCGCCGCCGCGAGCCGCTTGCCCGCCGCGAGCCCCGCGATGGATTCGTCCTGCCCGAAGTACATCATCCCGCCGCACTGCTGCCAGGTGGTCACGCCCGCGTTGAACATGACCACGGGGATCCCGGCGGCCCTGGCCTGCTTTATCGCCGGGCAGATGGCCGCCGGGTCGGGGTCGGTGACCGCGATGCCGCTGACGTGGCTGTTGATCGCGTCCTGGATAAGCTGGGCCTGCTGGGTCGGGTCATCGTTGTTGGAGTACTTGAGCGTGATGTTGTCCTTGGCCGCCGCGGCGGTCGCGCCGGCCCGGATGATGTCCCAGAAGGTGTCGCCGGGCGCGGCATGCGTGATCATCGCGATCGTGTAGTGCGGTGTGTTGGCGTGGCCCGCCGCCACGCTTGTTCCGCCCTGTGCGGCGGCCTCGGCGGCCTTCTTGCCGCCGGTGGAGCTGCAGGCGGCCAGGACGAGGGCGAGAATCGCCATCACCGCGATGGCTACTGCCCGCTTTGGAGATCTGAACATCTGTGATACCTCCGGGTGAGGATGACGTGTCTGGTTACGGGTGGCCCTGGCCGGTCCGGTCAGGTGGCGGTCGGGAAATGCATGTGCGTACGGTGGTGCTCGTGGTAGTCGCTGTCTGGCCAGCGACTGGTGATGGCCTTGGCGTGGGTGTAGAAGCGGATGCCTTCGGGGCCGTGCACGTGGGTGTCGCCGAACAGCGAGTCCTTCCACCCGCCAAAGGAGTAGAAGGCCATCGGCACCGGGATCGGGACGTTGATGCCGATCATCCCGACCTGGACCTCGCGCTGGAATTTCTTCGCCGCCTGCCCGCTGGAGGTGAAGATCGCGGTGCCGTTGCCGTAGGGGTTGGCGTTGACGATGTCGATGGCCTCGGCGAAACTCTCGGCCCGCAGGATGACGAGCACCGGGCCGAAGATCTCGTCGGTGTAGATGTCCATGTCGGTGGTGACGTGGTCGAACAGGCACGGGCCGACGAAGAAGCCGTCCTCGTGGCCTTCGACGACCAGGCCGCGGCCGTCGACGACGAGGCTGGCGCCGGCCTGCTCGCCGCGGCCGACGTAGCCGGTGATGCGGTCCCTGGCCTCCGGCGTGACCACCGGGCCCATCTCCGAGGACTTGTCCCGGCCCGGGCCGACCTTGGTGTCCTCGGCCTTTTCCTTCAGCTTGGCGACCAAGACGTCGCCCGCGCCGCCCACGGCGACGACCGCGGAGATCGCCATGCACCGCTGGCCGGCCGATCCGTAGCCCGCCGCGGTGAGGTGGTTCGCGGCGAACTCCATGTCCGCGTCGGGCAGCACCACGGCGTGGTTCTTGGCACCGCCGAGGGCCTGCACGCGCTTGCCGGCCTGCGACGCCCGCTGGTGCACGTACCGGGCGATCGGCGTCGAGCCGACGAACGACACCGCCGTGATGCCGGGGTGGTCCAGGATCGCGTCGACGGCGACCTTGTCGCCGTGCACCACGTTGAAGACCCCCTCGGGGAGCCCGGCGTCGGCGTACAGGCGGGCGATGAAGTTCGACGCGGACGGGTCACGCTCGCTCGGCTTGAGGATGAACGTGTTCCCGGCGGCGATCGCCACGGGATGCATCCACATGGGCACCATGACGGGGAAGTTGAAGGGCGTGATCCCCGCGCAGACGCCGAGCGGCTGGCGGAAGGAGTAGGCGTCCACGTCGGTGGAGACCTGCTCGGAGTACTCGCCCTTGAGCAGGGTCGGGATGCCGCAGGCGTATTCCACGACCTCCAGGCCGCGGATGACCTCGCCCTTGGCGTCGGAGACCACCTTGCCGTGCTCGTCGGCGACGAGCTCGGACAGCTCGTCCAGGTGCCGCTCGATGAGGTCGCGCAGGGCGAACATGACGCGCGCCCGGCGGATGAGCGAGACGTCGCGCCACTCCTGCCATGCTTTGCTGGCCGCCGCCACGGCGGCGTCGACGTCGGCCACCTCGGCCAGCGCGACCTGGGCCTGCTGGGCGCCGGTGGCGGGGTTCCAGACCGGCGCGTACCGGGTTGACGCCCCGGTCGTCTCCGAGCCGGCAATCCAGTGTTGAATAGTTCGCTGCTGGATAGTTCGCTGCTGGATAGTACGCATCCGTAAATTCAGCCCCTTCTACAGGTACAGTCGCTGGCCGCGCTTGGCCGCCTCGTAGGCCGCGCGGGCCTGCTGCGTGCTTTCCAGCGCGGAGGTCTCAGAGACGGGCACGTCCCACCAGCTCTCCGAGGACGGGACGGGGGCGAGCGGGTCGGTCTCGATGTACACGACCGTGGTCCGGTCCGACGCCCTGGCCTGCTCGAGGGCGGCGGTGAACTCCTTGACGGTCCTGGTCCGCAGCACGTCGGCGCCGAGGCTGGCCGCGTTCGCGGCCAAGTCGACCGGCAGGACGCCGCCGTCGAGCATCCCGGTCGCCGGGTTGCGGTAGCGGTAGCTGGTGCCGAACCGCTGCGAGCCGAGCGACTCCGACAGCGATCCGATGGAGCCGAAGCCGCGGTTGTCGACCAGGATGATGGTCAGCTTGATGCCCTCGGAGACCGCGGTGACGATCTCGGTCGCCATCATCAGGTAGGACCCGTCGCCGACCAGCACGAAGACCTCGCGGTCCGGGTCGGCCAGCTTGGCGCCCAGGCCGCCGGCGATCTCGTACCCCATGCACGAGTAGCCGTACTCGACGTGGTACTGCTTCGGGTCGCGGGCGCGCCACAGCATCTGCAGGTCTCCGGGCATGCTCCCGGCTGCCTGCACGACCACGTCGCGGGTGGCCATGAACTCGTTCAGCGCGCCGAGGATCTCGGTCTGCGCCGGGAGCGGCTGGTGACCCAGGTGGTACGCCTGGTCCACCACCTGCTGCCAGCTCGCGTTCCCGGTTCGCACCCGGGCGGTGTACGCCCCGTCGACGTGGTACCCGCCCAGCGCCTGGGTGAGGGCTTCGAGCCCGGCCCGGGCGTCGGCGACCAGGGCGACGCCCGCGTGCTTGCCCGCGTCGAACGCCGCCACGTTGAGGTTCACGAACCTCACGTCCGGGTTCTGGAAAGCCGTGCGCGAGGCGGTGGTGAAGTCGCTGTAGCGGGTGCCGACGCCGAGCACCACGTCGGCCTCGCGGGCCAGCGCGTTGGCGACCGGTGAGCCGGTCGCCCCGACGCCGCCGACGGCACAGGGGTGATCCCAGGCCAGCGCGCCCTTGCCCGCCTGGGTGTCGGACACCGGGATCCCCGTCGCCGCCGCGAAGCGGAGCAGCGCCGCGCTGGCCTCGGAGTAGATGACGCCGCCGCCCGCGATGAGCAGCGGCTTGCGCGCGGATCGAAGCACCGCGGCGGCCCGGTCCAGCGCGGCGGGCTCGGGTACTGGGCGGGGCACGTACCAGGTTCGTTCGGCAAAAAGATCTGCTGGCCAGTCGTGGGCCTCGGCCTGCACGTCTTGCGGCAGCGCGAGCGTTACCGCGCCGGTTTCGGCCGGATCGGTGAGCACCCGCATCGCGGCCAGCAGCGCCGACGGCAGCTGCTCGGGGCGGTTGATCCGGTCCCAGAACCGCGACACCGGCTTGAACGCGTCGTTGACGCTGACGTCGTACGATCGCGGGTCCTCGAGCTCCTGCAGCACCGGGTTGGCGGCCCGGGTGGCGAAGAAGTCGCTGGGCAGCAGCAGGACCGGGATGCGGTTGACGGTGGCGAGTGCGGCTCCGGTCACCATGTTGGTCGAGCCGGGGCCGATCGAGGCGGTGCAGGCGAAGGTCTGCAGCCGGTTCCTCATCCGGGCGAAGCCGACCGACGCGTGCACCATCGCCTGCTCGTTGCGGGCCAGGTAATAGCGCAGGTCCGCCTCACCCGTCTGGTGCGCCTGGAGCAGTGTCGCCTGGAGCAGGGCCTGGCCGACGCCCGCCACGTTGCCGTGCCCGAAGATGCCGAAGCAGCCTGCGATGAGCCGCTGCCGCACGCCGTCGCGCTCGCTGTACTGGGCGGCCAGGAACCGGACGAGGGCCTGGGCTACAGTCAGGCGGACGGTGCGCACGTCATCTCTCCTTTTCGGCGGCTGAGGTCTCTGTTGCCGAGGTAAGGGGGAGCCGGGGGTCGATGGCCTGGCCGGGCCAGGTGCCGCGGATCCAGGCGTGGGCCGGGTCGTCGCAGAAACGCCAGGCGCGCGTCGCGGCCGGGCCCGCCATCACGTTGAGGTAGTACAGGTCGTAGCCGGGGGCGGCGATCGACGGCCCGTGCCAGCCGTGCGGGACGAGCACGACGTCCCCCGCGCCGACCTCGGCCAGCACGTCGATGGGGCGGCCGGGCGTGCCGTAGACCCGCTGGTAGCCGAGCCCGGGGGTCTCGAAGTAGTAGATCTCCTCGAGTTCGGCCTCGTCCTCGCGCGTCTCGTCGTGCTTGTGCGGCGGGTAGGAGGACCAGTTCCCGCCCGGCGTGAGCACCTCGACGGCGATGAGCTTGTCGCACGCGAACGCCTCGGGCGAGCAGAAGTTGTTGACCTGGCGGCTGGCCTGACCCGCGCCGCGCAGTTCCACCGGCACCGCCTCGGCCGGGCCGTAGCGGGGCGGCAGCCGTCGGGCGCACCGGGCGCTCGGCAGGGCGAACGTGCCGCCGCCCGGGGAGGTCACGGTGATCGTGGCGTCGCGCGGCGCGTAGCAGAAGTCGCTGACACGGGAGAACACGCTGCGCCGGCCCGTTAGGTCAAAGGTATGGCCCTCGACGGTCACCGAGGCGGAGCCGGCCAGCGGCAGGACCAGCAGCTCGTCGTCGCCGGTGGGCCAGGTGTGCCTGCCGCCGGGCGGCAGGGTCAGGACCTTGAGGCCGCTGTAGGTCCAGCCGGCTTTTTCTGGCGTCACGTTCAGGGAGAAGGCGTCGTCGCCGCTGCTGCCCCGCCGGAGATAGAGCTTCTCGTCCATGGTGTTAGCCCCGCATCAGGCTGACGGCGGTATCGACCGCGCCGGCTACGTCGTCGTCGGGCGGGAAGAGCAGCGTCCGGCCCACCACGAGCCCGTGCACGGACGGCATCTGCAGCGCCTTGTGCCAGCGGTCGAAGGCGGCGTCCTGGTCGGCGCTGACCTCCCCGCCGAGCAGCAGGGCCGGCAGCGTGGACGCGGCCAGGACCCGCTCCATGTCGTCCACGACCGGCACCTTGAGCCAGGTGTAGGCCGAGGTGTTGCCGAGTCCGGAGGCGACCACGATGGACCGGATCACCGCCTCGGGCGACAGGTCGTTGCGCACCCGGCCCTCGACCCGGTGCGAGATGAACGGCTCGACCATCGCCATCAGGGCGTGCGAGGCGAGGTCGCTGACCGCCTGGGCGCAGGCTTCCATGGTGGGGGCGGTGGCGGGATCGTCCGGGTCGATGCGGAACAGCATCTTGCCGCCGTCGAACCCCATCCGGGCGATCGTCGCCGCGTCGTACCCGGTGAACCGGTCGTCCATCTCGAAGACCGTTCCGGCCAGGCCGCCGCGGTTCATCGAGCCGATGACCACCTTGTCGTCGAGCACGCCGAGCAGCAGCAGGTCCTCGATGATGTCCGCGGTGCCGAGCACCCCGTCGACGCCGGGGCGGGACAGCGCGAGCGACATCCGCTCGAGCAGATCCGCCCGGTCCGACATGGCCATCGGGCGGTCCCCGACCCGCAGCGCGCCGCGCGCCGGGTGGTCGGCGGCGATGATGAACAGCTGGTTATCCTCCCCTAGCAGTTCCGTGCGGCGCCGACGCCGGGCGGCGGCCTCGGCGATGGCCTGCGGACGGCGCGTGCGCGCGTCGAGGATGGCCTGGAGCTGATCACGCACTGGTAGCCTCCCGTGGTCCGTCAGTCAGCAGCGCCTCGACCTCCGCGGTGGTCGGCATGGCGTCCGAGCAGGCGAGCCGCGACGCCACGATGGCCCCGGCCGCGTTCGCGAAGCGCATCACGCGCTCGATGTCCCAGCCGGCCAGCAGCCCGTGGCACAGCGCCCCGCCGAACGCGT
>JBKQQQ010000310.1:0-7921 GCA_052144275.1 Streptosporangiaceae bacterium | reverse complement strand
GCGCGAGGCTGATGCACATCAGCCAGGCCCGTGGCCGTGGCTGGGCTTAAGCGGCGGGGCGGGCGGTCCAGGTCAGACGGGTGCCTCCGCCGACGGGAGTGGCGAGCTGGAAGGTCCCGCCGTTGCGTTCGGCGCGGCGGCGCATGTTAGTCAGGCCGCTGGAGCGTGTGATCGTGCCGAGGCCGCGGCCGTTGTCGGCGATGTCCAGGGTGACCAGCCCGTCCTGTAGTGCCAGGGAGATGTCGGCGGCAGTGGCGCGGGCGTGGCGGGCGCAGTTGGACAGCGCCTCACGGGTGACGGCCACGATGTCGTCGGCCAGTGCCGCGTTCATGTTCAGATCCAGCCGCCCGGCGAAACTGATGCCGGCTGTGAAGCCGAGCTGCGGGGTATGTTCCTCGATGATCTCCAGGAGCCGGGCAGGCATGCCGGCGGAGGCGCGGCTGGGCTGCTGGAGCCCGAAGATACTGTTGCGGATCTTGGTGATGACCTCGTCGAGGGTATCGACGTAGCCGTTGACACGCTGCGCGGTGACCGGGTCGCTGCGGGCGGCGTGGCCCTGGAGCCTCATGCCGAGGGCGAACAGTTCCTGAATGACATGGTCATGCAGGTCACCCGCGATGCGGTCATGATCTTCTACCTGAGCCAGGATGATCTGGTCGGTGCGGGCCTGGGCGAGTTCCATGGCCATGGCGGCGTGGCTGGCGAAGGAGGCGGCCATGTCCAGCTCTGCCTCGGTGAATCGGGGGCCTGTAGCCAGTCGGCCCAGCATCAGCGCGCCGCGGACCTGCCCGCCAGCTGCCAGCGGGACGACGATCAGCGGGCCGGTATCAGCGCTCAGCGCGGAGCCGGCCGCCTCGCGGCGGCCGCTGGCGGCGAGGCTGGGCTTGCCGGTGAGGATCGCCTGCCCGGCCAGCGAGTCCGTCAGCGGCATTCTCCGGTTCATCAGATTCGCGGCGAGGGCGCCTGTGACGCCTTTCACGATCACCTGATCGGCGCCGTCTGGCACGGCCAGCGCGGCGAAGTCCGCCGCTGTGGCGGCCGCGGCGTGCTGTGTGATCAGCATGTGCGGCTGGGCCGCCTCGCCGGACAGCAGCAAAGCTGTCAGCTCGCCGACGGCGTCCAGCCACCGGCGGCGTTGCTCGGATCCGAACCGCCGCGCGTTCGCGATCGCCAGCTCCTCGTCTTCTGCCGTGAACTCGCCACCCCCGGAGCGCCCAGTGACGTAGAGGTTGCCGAAGACCTCCTCGCCGATGCGGACCGGAACGCCGAAGAAGCTAGTCACCGGCGGGAACCCTGCCGATGCGGGATGAGCAGCGAGATCAGCGAGCCGGATCGGGACCGACTCGCTGTTCAGCAGGCCCAGGATCCCCGGCCCCTGGGGCAGGTCACCGACCTTCTTGACCAGCTCATCGTCTATGCCGGCGTGCACGAACTGCTCCAGCTCACCGTCCCGGGCGAGCGCGCCGAGGACCGCGTACCGGGCGCCGAGAAGGCCCCGGCCGGCCTCCACGATCTGCCGCAGCACCACCGGCAGGCTCAAGTCGCCGACCACCAGGGCATTCGCGCGCAGCAAGCCGCGCAGCCGCCCCTGCGCGGCCAGCACGTCATCAGCGCGGTGCACCAGCTGCACGAGCAGCTGATCCAGCTCCAGCCGTGGCACCGGCCGACTGGGCGATGGGGGCAGCCGCCCGGATATCGATTTCCCGCCCATAAGCTCTCCTGCGGTCACCGAGACAAGCGGCAGGCGAGCGCATGGTCCGGACGGGGCAGGCCGCACCTCCCAGTCAACGGCATTAACGAGTCCGGCACAAGACCACGAGCTCCGGCAACATCTGATTCCGGTGGACGTGCGCCAGCTTGGTGCCCACGGGCAGCGGGAAACCGCATCGCCGGGATAAGACGTGCGCAGATGTTAACTTAGGCGTAGAGCTCACGGTGAAAGCTGGCGAAGGCGATCAGCAGGTGAGCCCAGAGCGTGCCATGACCCATCCCGCGTGGCGTGTGACCCCGGGGGCCATAACCAGACGAGTGTTTCGATGAACAGGAAGGGCCCTGGCCTAGCCGGCCAGGACTTGCGGGGATGGGGACGCCTTCGCTGGCTCGTGCCGTTCCTCGACGAGCGCGCCGCGGAGATCGGGGCAGATGGTGAAGCTGCGGTCCAGGCCGGTATGGCGCAGCAGGTTCGCGACCGGGAGGGTGGGAGCGGCCAGGCGCATGACGATGCCAAGCAGTCTGGCGCGGCGTTGCGTGCCGATCAGCACCGCTAGCCCCGCCGGGTCACAAGACGGTACGCGTGACAGGTCGAGAACCATCAGGCTCATGCCGGGATGAAGTATGCCGATCAGGCGTTCCCGCAGCGCCGGGGCGGCGGCGGCGTCGAGGGCGCCACGTAGCCTGACGATGGTTCGGGCGCCCGGCAGACCTGCCCCCGGACGACTGCCGGTATGGCCGGAGGTGGCACCGATGCTGGTCATGAGTGCCTCGCGCCGGCGGCAGCCGGGAGCGCGGCGGGAGGGCCAGCTGAGGGTGCTGGCCGCGTAGGGTCATCCAGCTGGCCGCCCTCCCATTCCCAGGCGCTCAGCTGGATGCTCTGGGGCGCCGGCCTGGTGATGGCGGCCAGGAGGGCGGGAGTGCGCCTGCGGTTGCCGGCCTGAGCGGCTTGATCCATGGCCGCCCGGGCATCCTGCTCGCTGGTATCCGGGGGGATGATGAGCAGATCGGTTCGCTGGCCGCGGCGGGATGTCGCGGTGAGCAGGCCGACGGGCATGGTAGCGAACCAGCCGAGCCGCACGACGCGGCCGCCCGACGGGCCGTAGATCCGCAGCCGGCGGGGCCTGCTGGGGTCCCAGTCGGCCATGCCGAGCATGATCCGGGTGATGGGGTCGAAGGGTCCGTGCCGCTCATCCAGGGCCAGGATCAGACCGGGCAGCTCCGCGGCCGGGTCGGTCGACCGGGGCCACCAGCCGCCGTCCAGCAGCGCGTAGGCGGGGCGATCCGGTTGCAGGCGCAGCCGTAGCGTAGAGGGCGGCGTCAGGCTGATCGCCGCCCGGGATTCGGTGGTGCTGGACATGGTCTCTGCCCTTCCTTATACGACGGGCCTGTACTTCCTGCCGTCACCGCCGTGTTGAGCGGTGACGGCATCAAGGTCATGCTCCCCGGCCGCACGGCCGAGCCCGTTCGGCCGGGGCCCAGTGTCAGCTGCCGTTCTTGGCCGGTGCGCCCGGCTTCAGCGCGGTGCGTCCCTGGCCGACGCGTACCTGGATGCGCTTGGCCCGTACTTCGGGCGCCTTGGGCACCATGATCTGCAGCACGCCGTCCTGTGCCGAGGCCTCGATCTTGTCGGCCTCCACGTGGCTAGGCAGGGTGATCGAGCGGCGGAAGGCGCCGTAGAACCTCTCGGTGCGGTGCATCTTCTCCTCGGCGGAGTCGTGCGCGAAGTGCCGCTCCCCCTGGATGGTCAGCAGGCCGTCCTCGAAGGTGATCTCCACATCGTCGCCCTTGACGCCGGGAAGCTCGACCGTCACCAGATACGCGTCCTTGCGTTCGGATATGTCGACCGCCGGAGTCCAGACCGCGGTGCCGGCATCGCTGTAGTGCTGCCGACCGGTCGGCCGCCAGCCGCGTCCCAACGTCGCCTGCAACAGCTCATCCTGCGCCGCGCGCAGATCCTCGAACAGCTCCCAGCTTGTCATGGTGGTGGTCATTTCGTTCTCCCTTGCATCTGGCCGGGCCGATGGCCCGGCGACCCGGAAGAACACCGCTCAGGTGAACACTATTCAGTTCCGAGCTACAGTGTTCACTGTAGTGTGAACATTGTTCACGGTCAAACAGGGTGCCGGCGAGATCAGTGCCTCGCGGTCCTGGAGTACCTGGCGCGACTGGGGCTGACCCCGCTCGCGACGGCGGGAGTCCAGGCGGGCCGGTGCGGGCCAGTGCACGCCGGTCGCCCAGCCGAAGCGCTCGAAGACGCGAATGACGGTGGCGGAGATATCGATCTGCCGCGGATCGGCGCCATGCCTGGCGCACGTTGGATCGGAGTGGTGCATGTTGTGCCAGCTTTCGCCGAGGGAGAGCAGGGCGAGAGGCCACAAGTTGGTGGCCCGGTCGTAGCGGCGAGTAGTGAAGGGGCGGGTGCCGATCATGTGGCACAGCGAGTTGACGCTCCAGGTGACGTGCTGCAGCAGGGTGACGCGGACCAGTCCGGCCCACAGCAGGGCGGCCAGTGCGGCGTGCCAGCTGCCGCCGATGGCCCAGCCCAGGGCGAACGGCAGCCCGAGCGACACGGCGCACAAGGCAGGGAACGCTGCCGAGATCGCCCGCATGGCCGGGTCGGCCACCATGTCCGGGGCATAGCGCGCGGCCGGGGTGGGGTCGTCGCGTAGCAGCCAGCCAACGTGCGCGTGGGCGAGACCGCGGAGCTGCCCGGGCAGGCTGGTTCCGTACCGGTACGGCGAATGCGGGTCGCCCGGCCTGTCGGAAAAGGCGTGATGACGGCGGTGGATGGCGACCCAGCCGATGACCTCGCCCTCGAAGCTCATCGACCCCGCGATAGCCAGCACGACCCGCAGCGCCGGCGCCGCGGTGAAGCTGCGGTGGGTGAGCAGCCGGTGGAAGCCGATGGTCACGCCAAGCCCCGTCACCAAGTAGAAAGCTGCCGCGAGCAGGATGTCTGTGAGGTGCAGGCCGTGGCCCCAGGCGAGCCATACCGCCACCGCCAGCCCGCCGAACGGCACGATGACAATCGCGGCTGTCACCGCTACCCGGACTCCGCCTTCGAAGGTGCGTGGCGTGCTGCCGCCGCCCGGGAACGGCTCCGTGCCTTCGTAGCCGACAGCGAGCTGATCAGTCATGGCGGTCGTTCCTCTCTGAACGCAGCCGGAGTCGCGAAAACCCGGCAACGGCCAGGCCCAGAAATGCACGCGGCGAAGCTAGCGGCCTGCACGGAATGGGCAAGCTCAGGGCGATGCCCGGGAATGAAAACTCCGGATCCCGCCGCGTGGCCTGCTATTTCTCAGGCCGCTATTTCTCGGTCGTAACCGCTGCCGGGGTCCGGAGCAACATTTTTGACACTACCCTGCTTTTACCTTCGCGCCTAGCCTCGATGCCTGGCGAAAATCCCTCAGCCGCGCCGGCCCCGGCGGCCACGGAAGCTTCCGGACGCGGCCGCGGCGCCGCGTCCAGTGGCCTGGGTGGCGGACGCGGCGGCCGGGGATGGGACCCGGGCGAGCTTGGTCACTGGAGCGATGCGCCTGACCGCGGGACCCGCGATCGAGCGCAGCACCGCCGAACCTGGACCGGCGGTAGCTGCCTGCGGCGTCACGCCCGCCTTGCGCATCAGGGTGCGGACCTCGTCCGCCTGCGCCGCGGTCTGCACGGTGACCACCGCCCCGTCGGCGCCGCTGCGGGCAGTCCGGCCAGATCGGTGCACGTAGGCCTTGTGCTCGGTCGGCGGATCGCCGTGAATCACCAGGTCGATACCGTCCACATGGATACCGCGGGCAGCGATGTCGGTCGCCACCATGACGCGCACCTCGCCGGATCCGAACGCCGCCAGGTTACGGCTGCGAGCACCCTGGGCCAGGTTCCCGTGGAGTTCTGCCGCGGGCACCCCCGCCATGTTCAGCTGACGGGCTAGCCTCTGCGCTCCGTGCTTGGTCCTGGTGAAGATCAGCACGCGGTTGTCACCGCTGGCCAGCGTCGTGACAACCTCCACCCGGTCGGCCGGCGTGACGGTGAGCAGATGATGGATGATCTGGGCCGGCGGGGAGGCATCGTCGACAGAGTGCCGCGCCGGCCGGGTCAGGAAACGCCGGGCGAGGACGTCCACGGCACTATCGAGGGTCGCCGAGAACAGCAGCCGCTGGCCTTCGGGCGGAGTTGCCTCAAGCAGCCGTCGGACGACCGGCAGGAACCCCAGGTCAGCCATATGATCCGCTTCGTCGAGCACGGTGACCTCGACATCGCCGAGGTGGCAGTGGTCCTGCCCGATGAGATCGGCCAGCCGCCCCGGGCAGGCAACGACGATATCGGCGCGGTTGCGCAGGGCAGCCACCTGCGGATTCTGCGGGGTACCACCGAAGATGGCGGCGACGCTTAGTCCCATGGCGTGCGCCAGCGGCGAGAGGACCGCCTGGACCTGGGTGGCCAGCTCGCGGGTTGGCACCAGCACCAGGCCACGCGGGCGGCATGCCATCGTGTGCCCCCCGGCCAGCCGGGCCACGAGCGGGATGCAGAACCCGAGCGTCTTTCCTGAGCCGGTCTGGGCGCGCCCGAGAATGTCGACGCCGGCCAGGGCGTCGGGCAGCGTAGCGGCCTGGACGGGGAACGGCACGGTGATGCCGTCTTCGCCCAGGGCGGCCACCAGGGGTGCCGGGACGCCTAGATCAGCGAAGGTAACGACAGGAGCCGCAATCAGCTTCGGGCGCTGTTCGCGCCGCCGGCGCCGGACCGTTCGCGGCTGGCCGACGGGCCTAATTACGGAGTTTTCTGCAGGCAGAGCGGTCAAAAGAATAGTCTCCAGGATTTGAGTGGCCGCGTTGTCGAAGGCGCCACATCCGTGGAAACCAGTTCGCTTACCGAGCGACAGACGACCGGCGTGCCCTCATGGCAACGCCTTGGTGCATTTGCACAGCGTACCGCACGCCATCCCGGGCGAGAGCGGTGCCCGGCCACGTGCACCACGGCCCGTTCGGCCTCATGGTTCTTATCGCCATTACAGCGGCTCGCTGACCCACTGCCAGCCACGCCTCTCGAGGTATACCGCCCGCACCAGAAAGGCCCCCGCCGCGTCCGACAGCTCGGCGACGACACGGACCAGCTGGCGGTGAAAGTCGTCAGGTCTGTGCTCCTCATGATGCGTCCGGTGCCCGGCGATCGTCACAACCGCGCCGTCTGCGCCGGTCAACCGCACCGTGACGTTTCCGTCATAGTCCAGGCTGGCGCTCGCGATGTCCCGCGCGCGGATGATTTCGGTACCTTCATCATTCGCGACCCACACGTCCGTTACATCCATGCATGCCTCCTCCGCCCACTATCGCACTCTGCGGGCTATCCCTTTGCAGCCGCTATCGCCCTAGGTGCACCAGTGGCTCGCCCTGCTCAGGTCTCGGTCGGACCGGGGCCGACCAGGAGGGCCAGGATCTCGCCGACGGTGCGTTCCCGCCCATCCGGTTCGGGCAGCGCGAGGTGCGCCTGGATGTGGTAGCGGTTGCGGCGGCCGTCCTTCTCCTTGACCACGTAACCGCCCTCGACCAGGTCCGTGATGATGCCGAACGCGCTGCGTTCCGTGATGTTCAGGCTGGCCGCGATGTCGCGCAGGCGCATCCCGGGGTCATGGGCGACGCACAAGAGAACCCGGGCGTGGTGGGTGAGGAAGGTCCAGCTCGCCATGCTGATAAGTTACCAGATTCCGGAAATAACTTGCTAGTTTCCTGATACAGGTATAGCGTTGCCACTAGGCGCCGGACGTTCAGCCGTCACCAGCGGCCCGCTTCCCGGGGCTACCGGAGGAGCGCAAGCGCACCGCTGCGGTCATCGCGATCGCTGGTACCCATGACGCTCATAATGCCGCGTCTCGGCTGACCCTGCCGGTATCTGATCGACGCCGCCAGTCCAGGATCCTGGCCTGGCGGCACCGGTGACAGCTTTGCTGCCTGCCGCTAGGCCACGGCGGCCTGACCCATCCGCGAAAGGAAGACACGAATGCCCGAGTCGGCTGCATCCCATCCGTATCCGAGCGCTAGCATCACAGGGCCGCTCTCATCCCCCGACGGCACCGTTCCGCCCATGCCATCGGAGGTCACGAACAGGCACACGCGTACGCACCGGCCGGCCGCGGCCAGTAGGTGGCGCACGGCCATGATGCCGCTGCGCAAGATGATGCACCGAACCCCGCGAGGCGCTGCTTAGCCAGGCACTGGCC
>JBKQQQ010000309.1:0-15398 GCA_052144275.1 Streptosporangiaceae bacterium | reverse complement strand
CCACCACCGCCGGGCGGCCGACCTGCTGACCGGCCAGCCGGAATCGCTGGCCAGGCACGCCGCGGCGGCGGGCGACTGGCTGCGGGCGGCCCGGGCCTGGCTGCGGGCCGGCGAGGACGCCATGGGCCGGTTCGCGGCGAGCGACGCGGCCGCGCTGGCCACGCAGGCGCTGGAGGCAGGTGAGCGCGCGGCCGACGCGGAGGTATCCGCCCGCGCCCTGGTCTTGCGCGGCCGCGCGCTCGAGGCCGTCGGTGCCCACGCCGCCGCGCTCGCCGACCTGACCCGCGGCGCCGACGGCGCTCGCGCGGCCGGCGACCGCCGACTGGAGATGCTCGCCCTGCGCGAGCTCGGCGGCGACGTCCCGGTCTCGCTGGGCCTGCCCGTCAGCTACTACGCGGCCAACCTCGAGAGCGGCCTGCGGATCGCTGAATCGCTCGGGGACCGGGCCAGCGAAGCGAACATGCTATCGCGCCTCGCCGTCATCGCGGGCAACCGGCTACGCCTCGACGCGGCGCTCGACTACGGTCTGCGGGCAGTGGCGGCCGGCCGCGCGGCAGCAGACGATCAGGCCCTGGCGGCAGGTCTGGACGGGCTAAAGTTCGCCTACCTCAGTGTCGGCGATACCAGTGCCCTGGCCAACGTGCTAGCCGAGCTCGGCCCGCTGCTGCGGCGTCTGGGTGACTTGTTCCGGTTGCAATGGGCGGAGTTCGAAGGCGCGTTCCTGTCCATCGCCGCAGCCGAGTGGGACGGGGCGGCCGCGGCCATCCGAGCGGCAGTCGAGGTCAATCATCGCGGCGGCTATCCGCAGTGGGTCGCGTGGTATGTGGCGCACCTCGGCTGGCTCACGCGGCTACGCGGCCGCGACGACGAAGCGGTGACACTGGGGCGGCGCGCCTTGGTTCTGATCGAGCAGCACGAACACAGCTGGATACAGGCCACAGCCTGCGCCATGCTGGGTGGCACCATGCTGGTGCGCGGCGACCGTGCCGGGGCGATCGAGCTGTTCGAGCGGGGCCTGGCCGCAGGGCAGCAGGCAGGGATGGAGGCCTACCTGCTGCGTTCCGCTGCTCCGCTGGCCGCCGCCACTGGGTCGCTGGCCATGCTCGGCGAGGCGGCCGAGTTGCTTGAGAAAGCCAGCATCCCGGCCGGTGGCGCCTGGGTATTCGGGTACGAGGCCTACCTGTCGGTGGCACAGGCGTGGCTGGGGCACGACGATCCGGAACGCGCGCGAGCGGTCCTGGCTCCGCTGCTTGAGGTGGCGGAGCGGGAGCCGTGGAAGGTCACGCTGGCCGAAGTCCTCGTCGTCGACGGCCGCGCCCTGATCCGGCTGGGCCGCAAGGAGCAGGCCCGGGCCGAACTGGACCGGGCCGCATGGCTCGCAGGGGAGCACGGGCTGCCGCACGTGCTGCGCGACGCCCAGGAGGGCCTGCGCCTGCTGAGATAAGCCCAGCGGGATATCTCGCTCGGATGGCCCCTCCTCCTCACCGTTGCCTCCTTCTTAGCGATGTTCGTTGCAGTCCGGTTGCAACGCCACTGCCATGCCCCGGAGCAACCTGGCCCAGACGGCAGACCAAGCGGCAACGGAGTCTCATCATGGCCATCGACCACGACAAGCTGCACGAGTTCCTCGGCAAGTTCGTCACGGACCTGGGGGCGACGGTGGCGGCCGGGAACGTAGTCATCGGTCACCGGCTTGGCCTGTACAAGGCACTGGCCGCCGAGCCCTCAAGCGCCCACCAGCTGGCCGTGCGCACGCATACCAGCCCGCGCTACATCGCCGAATGGCTGCTCGGCCAGGCGGCCGGCGGCTACGTCGAGTACGACGCGGCCACGGATAGCTACTCGATGACCGAGGAGCAGGCGTTCGCGCTGACCAACCCGGACGGCGATGTCTACGCGCCAGGCGCGTTCGTGCTGGCGCTCGGCGCCCTGCGGGCCGAGCCGCGAATCACCGAAGCCTTCCGATTGGGCAGCGGCCTAGGCTGGCACGAGCACGACGCGGACGTCTTCATCGGCTGCGAGCAGTTCTTCAGGCCCGGCTACGCCGCCAACCTCATCCCGTCCTGGATCCCGGCGCTTGACGGCGTGGAGAAAAAGCTGCGGGCAGGCGCCAGCGTGGCCGACGTCGGCTGCGGGCTCGGCGCATCCACCATCCTGCTCGCGCAGGAGTACCCGAAATCCAGGTTCACTGGTTCTGATTATCACGGTCGGTCGATCGAGCTCGCCCGCAAGCGAGCGGGCGACGCGGGCGTCGCCGACCGGGCGAACTTCGAGGTCGCCTCGGCGGCGACTTTCTCCGGCACCGGCTACGACCTGGCCGCCACCTTCGACTGCCTGCACGACATGGGTGACCCGCTCACGGCGGCCAAGCACATCCGCCAGGCGCTCAAGCCCGACGGCACCTGGCTCATCGTCGAGCCCAAAGCATCGGACGAGGCCGCAGGAAACATGAATCCCCTCGGACGGGCCTACTACAGCTTCTCCACGCTGCTCTGCGTGCCGAACGCGCTGTCGCAGCCCGGCGGCTACGCCCTCGGCGCGCAGGCCGGAGAAGCCGCCATCCGGCAGGTAGCCACCGACGCAGGATTCACCAGGTTCAGGCGCGCCGCCGAGGCACCACTCAACCTGGTGTATGAGGTCCGGCCTTAGAACCTCGGTTCCCCTGGTCCAGGGATGCCCGTTGCAGCCCGGTTGCAACGCCAGTGCAATCTCCCGGCTTATCCTGGCCATGGGCAAGAGCAAACGACGATGGAGGCTCATCATGGCTATCACTGGCGGGGCTGTCCAGCCCCTGCGTGAGCAGGTGCGCGGTCGGGTGATCACCGCGGATGACGAGGATTACGACGAGGCGCGCGCGGTCCACAACGGCATGTTCGACAGACGGCCGCTGGCGGTGTTGAAGGCCGAGCAGGTCGGCGACGTCATCGCTGCCGTGAATCTCGCCCGGGAGCACGGGCTTGACCTATCCGTACGAGGCGGCATGCACAGCGGGCCCGGATACGGGACAAACGACGACGGCCTGGTCGTCGACATGTCGCAGATGCGTACCGTGCGGGTGGATCCACGGAACAAGACTGCCCGGGCCGGTGCCGGGGCCACGTGGGGGGACTTCAATTACGCCACGCACGCCTTTGGCCTGGCGACAACCGGCGGGATCATCTCGACCACGGGCATCTCGGGTCTCACACTAGGCGGAGGCATCGGATACCTGACCCGCGGCTACGGACTGACGATCGACAATCTGATCTCAGCTGACGTAGTCACCGCGGACGGGAAATTCCTTACCGCGAGCGAGCGCGAGAACGAGGACCTCTTCTGGGGACTGCGGGGCGGGGGCGGCAACTTTGGCGCCGTGACGTCGCTGGAGTACCGCCTCCACGAGGTCGACCAGGTCTTTGCCGGGCCGATCTTCTACAACCTGGAGGACGCCGCCACCGTGCTCCGGATGTTCGACGAATTCATTCAGGACGCTCCAGAGCAGTTCGGAGGCTTCCCCGGGTTCCAGATCGCCCCGCCGCTGCCTTTCATCCCGGAGAACAGGCATGGCGACACCCTATGCCTGGTGGTGGTGCACTGGGCCGGCCCGACCGACCAAGCGGAGAGAGTCCTCAAGCCCTTCCGGGATGTGGCTCCCATCGTGGCCGACGGCAGCGGTCCGCTGCCATATCCGGCTCTGAACGGCGCCTTCGACGCCCTCTACCCAAAGGGCCTGCGTGCCTACTGGAAAGGCTCCTTCGTCAAGGACCTTCCGGACGCTGCCATCGCGGCGCACATCGAGCATGGATCCAAGGTGCCCGAGGTGACCTCCACGATGCACCTGTATCCGATCAACGGCGCGTGCCATCGCGTCGGAGCCAACGACACCGCCTTCGCCTACCGCGACGCCAAGTACGGGATGGTGTTCCTGGCCGGGTGGACCGACCCAGCCAAGGACGCCGAGCGGATCGAGTGGCTGCGCGACTACTACCAGGCGTTGTCGCCATATTCGGAGCCAGGAGGCTACATCAACTTCATGCAGGACGACGACCACGGCCGGATTCGTGACAACTACCGCCAAAACTACGACCGCCTGGTCCAGGTCAAGCGGGCCTACGATCCTGGCAACCTCTTCCACATGAACCAGAACATCGCACCCTAGGCGCGGAGCGGCTGAAATCCCGGGAGGCACCCTGCTGTGGCGCCGCATCCTCCGGCATCACGGGTCGTCGCCTGATCTCGGGGAATTCCTGGCCACCATTCCCCCGCCGCCGCATCACCCGCGAAACCCGGACACGGAGCGCGACCGTTTGTAGCATCTCTATCACCAAAAGTAGCGAAGGGGTGCTGACGTGGCGGAAATGACTGGCGAGGCCCGCGTGATCGCCGCGCAGGCTAGCAGGCTTGGTTTGCCGGCGAGTCGGCCGCTGGTCACGGGTCCGATCCGATAGATTCCTGCCGTGGCTAGGGGAAGTTATCGGCTGACCATCGCCGCCCCGGTCAGCGGGGCCCGCGGCGGCCGGGGCTGAGGGCATGCCGTCGGTGTGGCCGGGACGCCGCCGGATGTACGCGCGCGGCCGTCAGCGGCGCACAGCTTGGCTCGCCGTCCTGGCCATCCTGGTCGTCGCGGTCACTACGGCCGCCGGCTGGCGAGGTGTCCGCCGACCGGGTACTGCGGTGTCCGGAGTCGTGTCGGCGCCGCTCGCCATGCCGGCCCCCGAGCGGATAGCGATCGACCGGCCGCCGCTGAGCCCGCCTGCGGCATTGCGGTTCGCCGCGACAGCAGCCAGCAGCCCGGTGCTCAGTCCCGGCGCCCGTCGGTCCTGCCCGCCTGCGGCAACCGCATGCGCAGACCTGAGCGCGCGTCTCACCTGGCTGCAGTCGGACGGCACCATCACGTACGGTCCGGTACGCATGGAGCCGGGGCCGGCCAGGACGCCGCGTGGGACCTTCCACGTCGAGTGGAAGGCAGGCGCGCACTTCATGAGCACCGAATACCACGAGCCGATGCCATACGCCGTATTCTTCGCGCCGGGCGGGATCGCCTTCCACGGCGGCAGCCTCACTGTGCCATCGCACGGCTGCATCCACCTGGACATCGGCAGCGCCCGGTACTACTACGACCACCTGCCGGTCGGCGCCGAGGTCGTGGTGTTCTAGGCTGTGCTGGCGGCGCGGGTGGCCTGCGGGCGGCGGCGGACGGCGGGATCGGTGAGCGCGGGCGGCTGCCAGCCCGCGTCGGGGGCGTTCAGCGTCACGCCCGGCGGGACGATCTGGTCGATCCGGTCCAGCACGTCGTCGTCGAGCGCCATGCCCGCACCGGCCAGCAGGTCGGTGAGCTGGTCCATGGTGCGCGGGCCGATGATCGCCGACGTTACGGCCGGGTGCGCGGTCACGAAGGCCAGCGCCAGGTGAATGAGCGAGCAGCCCGCGTCGGCGGCGATCTTGATGAGTTCCTCGACGGCGGCCAGTTTGGCCGCGTTCCCGGGCAGCGACGGGTCGAAGCGCTGCGGCAGCCGCCGCGCGCGGCCGGTGGTCATGTCCACGCCGGTGTCCCGGCGGATGCGGCCGGTCAGCCAGCCGCCCGCCAGCGGGCTCCAGGAGATGACGCCCATGCCGTACTTCTGGCACGTCGGCAGGACCGACGCCTCGATGCCTCGGACGAAGATCGAGTAGGGCGGCTGCTCGCATCGGAACCGCTCGCGGCCGCGGGCCTGCGCGACCCACTGCGCCTCGACGATGTGCTCGGCCGGGAACGTGGAGGAGCCGATCGCGCGGACCTTGCCGCTGTGCACCAGGTCGGAAAGGGCGGACAGGGTCTCGTCGATGTCGGTGTCCGGGTCGGGACGGTGCATCTGGTACAGGTCGATGTAGCCGGTCTGCAGCCGGCGCAGGCTGTTCTCGACCTCGCGGACGATCCAGCGGCGCGAGTTGCCGCGCATGTTGGCGTCCCCGCCCATCGGGCTGTGCGCCTTGGTAGCCAGCACCACGTCGTCGCGGCGGCCCAGCAGCGCCTTGCCGACGATCTCCTCCGACTCCCCCGCCGAGTACACGTCCGCGGTGTCGATGAAGTTGATGCCGCCGTCCAGCGCGGCGTGGATGATCCGGATGCTCTCCTCGTGATCAGGATTGCCCCACGCCCCGAACATCATCGCGCCGAGGCAGTACGGGCTCACCTTGATCCCGGTACCGCCGAGCGTCCGCATCCGCATGCCTGCCGCCTTCCGTCCTGAAGTGTCTGTGTCTGCTTCGTGGTCTTGCCGTGTCCGCCTGGGTCATGCAGACCGAATCGACTCTAGCCGCCCCCTTGTGATTGCCAAGAGCATGCATATAGTTGACTTTAGCAATCAACTAGGGAAGGGCATGGGCGAACTCACAGCGGGCAATGGAGCGGACGACGCCGCGGTGGCTGCGGTGCGCGGGTTCAACCGGTTCTACACGAACGTGATCGGGCTGCTGCGGGGCAAGTACCTCGACACCCCGTACTCGCTCACCGAGGCGAGGCTGCTCTTCGAGCTAGCGCAGCGGGACACCAGCGAGGTGCCCGACCTGCGGCGCACGGTCGACATCGACCCGGGGTACCTGAGCCGCATCCTGACCAGGTTCGGGTCGGACGGCCTCATCGCCAGGCATCGTTCGGCTGCGGACGCGCGCCGCCAGGTCATCCGGCTGACCGGCACCGGCCGCGCCGTCGTGGCGGGGCTGGACGCCCGGTCGGCCGAGCAGACCCGCGACATGCTGGCCGGGCTGCGCGACGAGGACCGGCACCGGCTCCTCGACGCGATGCGCGTGATCACCGAGACCCTCACCGAGTCGCCACGGCCGCGCGGGTACCTGCTCAGGGCACCCCGGCCGGGCGACATGGGCTGGGTGGTGCAGCGGAACGGGGCGGTGTACGCGGAGGAGTTCGGCTGGGACAGCTCGTACGAGGCCCTGGTGGCCAGGATCGTCGCGGACTACGTGGACAACCGGGACCCGGCGGCCGAAGCGGCCTGGATCGCCGAGGTCGACGGCGCGCCGGCCGGCTGCGTGTTCTGCGTGCGTGAGAACGCGACCACCGCGCGACTGCGGCTCTTGCTCGTGGAGCCGTGGGCCCGGGGCCTCGGGATCGGCGCCCGGCTGGTCGAGGAGGTGCTGCGCTTCGCCCGCCAGGCCGGGTACTCGGAGATCACCCTGTGGACCAACGATGTGCTCGCCGGCGCTCGGCGCATTTACCAGCGGGCCGGCTTCACTCTGGACAACGAGAACCGCCACCACAGCTTCGGCAAGGATCTGACCGGCCAGAACTGGTCCCGCCGTCTGTGACGGCGGGACCAAGTCGACGGGCCGTGGAGGGTACGCGGCCGGTCAGACGGGCACAGCAGGCCCGGGGCGGGCGTAGGGCAGCAGACCTGGCCCGTCACCGGCCGGCAGTCAGTAGCTTACGCAGGTAGTCGGCGCTCTGCCTGACGTCGGCGACCGGGCCTTCGCCGCGGGGGTCCTCGGTGAGGATGGTGTCCTGCTCCAGGACGTACCAGCCGCCGTAGTCGCGGCTCCGCAGGTGGCCGACGATGGCGGCGAAGTCGACGTCGCCGCGGCCCAGCGGCCGGTACATGCCGCGCCCGACCGCCTCGGTGTAGGTCAGCCGGCCCGACCGGACCTGCGCCGCGATCTGGTCGTTGACGTCCTTGAAGTGGGTGTGCGCGATGCGGTCCGGGGCCTGCCTGGTCAGCTCGGCCGGGTCGGTCCCGCCGATCAGGAGGTGGCCGGTGTCCAGGCAGAGCGAGATGACCGAGCCCTCGAGCACGCGCTGGACCTCGGGGCCGCGCTCGATCATCGTGCCGACGTGCGGGTGCAGGACGGCGCGGACGCCGCGCGCGGCGGCCAGGCCGGTGAGCCGGTCGAGGTTGGTGAGCAGCGTCGTCCAGCCCGCCTCGTCCAGGTCGGGCCGGGTGTCGTAGCCGTCCTGACCGGTCGCGGCGGACAGCACGAGCACCCCGGCGTGGGAGGCGTCGTAGCTGTCGAGCAGGCGGTCGATCCCGGGCACCGGGTCGTGGCCGGCCTCGTGCAGCACCACGGGGGTGAAGCCGCCGACCGCGGTGAGGTGACGGGCGGCCAGGAACTCCGCCATGACCGCCGGGTCCGCGGACAGGAACCCGTCCGGGCCGAACTCGGTGGCGGCCAGGCCGACCTGCTGCATCTCGCTCAGGACGCGGTCGGGAGACAGCTGATAGCCCCAGCCGGGCACCTCGCACACGCCCCACGAGATGGGCGCGCCAGCGATCTTGTTAGTGGAGTCAGTCATGGGTGCGTCTCCTTAGTGCGGTGGGAGTGCCCGAACGTAGCTCCGGGCACCGGCACCACGGAATGCCAGGTGCCGTCCCGGGCCGAGGCGGCCGTCGCGGCGATGACCTCGGCGTCCGCGTGCGCCTCCTCGATGGTCGAGTTGCGCTGCTCGCCACCGCCGACCGCGACCAGGAACTTCTTGGCCTCGATGACCTTCAGGTCGTCGTAGCCCATGCTGTTGCCCGGCCCTGGCTGGAACCGGCCGTAGTCACCCAGGCCGGCGTTACCCAGGACAGTGGTATAGCCGCGGTCGGGCTTATTGGGGCCGCCTCGGCCCAGGCAGAGGCGCAGCTCGTTCATCTGCTCGAAGTTCCAGACGGCGGAGCCCTCGGTGCCGTAGATCTCGAAGCCGAGCGAGCACTGCGGGCCGACGCTGACCCGGGACGCCTCCAGGGTGCCGACGGCTCCCCCGGCCAGCGGGCCGCCGCCGAAACGGACCAGGGCCGCGACGTAGTCGTCGTTCTCCACGTCGCCCATCTCGCCGTCCTCGATCACGGCGAAGTGGGTGGCCGACCCCATCGGCAGGACGGGCCGCTTGGCGTACACGGTGGACAGCAGCGAGCTGACCTCTGTGATCGGCGCCACGACGTACTGCATGAGGTCGACCACGTGGCTGAGCAGGTCACCGAGCGCCCCGCTGCCGGCCTCCTCGCGCCGGAACCGCCAGGACAGGGCGCCGTTGGGTTCGGCCGCGTAGCTGTTGAAGAACACCGCCCGGACGTTGGTGATGCGGCCGAGCTGGCCCGCCGCGATCAGCTCGCGGACCCGCTCGACGGCGGGGACGTGCCGGTAGTTGTAGCCGATGGAGGTGGTGACGCCGGCCGCCTGGGCCGCGGCGGCCACCTCCGCGGTCTCGCTGGCGTCCCGGCCGACCGGCTTCTCGATCCAGAACGGCTTGCCGGCCCGGGCGGCCGCGACGCCGATCTCGCGGTGCAGCATGTTCGGCGCGCAGATGGACACCACGTCGACGTCAGGATCGGCGAGGACGTCGCGGTAGTCGGCGCTGGCCCGGGCGTACCCGAGGACCTCGCGGGCGTAGCCGGCCCGGTCGGCGGCGGTGTCGGCCGCGTGCACGAACCGGGGCCGGATCTTCAGCTCCGGATAGACCAGCGGGATGGCCTGGTAGGCGCGGCTGTGCAGCTTGCCCATCCAGCCCACGCTGATCAGGCCGATGCCCGGCTGGGCGTATCCGTCGTCGGTGGTTACCATCACGGGGTTCCTGCTTCCGTCAGTGTGGTGCGAGCGCGGCCGAACTCGGCGCTGACCGCGGCGGCCAGCAGGGCGCCCGGGTCGAGCCCGAACCGGCAGGCCCGGTTGTAGGTGGCCACGCCTCCGTTCAGCGGGCTGGGGCTCATGCGAACCACCGCTGGCTGGCCAGGTCCGCCTCGTACTCGGCCCGCAGGCCGGCGGTCACCTCCAGGGCGGACACCTCCGCCGGGGCGACATCCCACCAGACCCCGGCACCAGGCAGGTCGGCGTGCGGGACGACCGGTACCACGATCACGACCGGGCCGGGATGATCGCGCGTGCCGGACAGCGCATCCCGCAGTTCGGCCGCGGTCGTCGCGCGGCAGGCGCGAGCGCCAAGACCGGTCGCGACCTGAGCCAGGTCAAGGCGGAGGTAGTCGCCCTCCAGGCGCGGCGCCTTACACGCGTCCCCTACGGCCAGCTGAAGTGGGGCGGCCCTGTACCGGAACTCGTTGCCGAACTCGCGGCCGCTGCGCAGCATCTGCAGCCGGTGAATGACCTGGTAGCCGCGGTTCTCGGGGACGACGATCGTGACAGCCAGGCCCTCGGCGGCCGCGGTGACCAGTTCGGTCGGCGCCAGCAGGAAGGTCCCGTCGCCGAGGAACGAGATGACCCGGGCGGCCGGGTCGGGTTCGGCCAGTCGCACGCCGATCGCGGCCGGGATCTCGTAGCCCATGCAGGAAAAGCCGAACTCCAGGTGGCAGTGGCGGCCGCCGGTGGCGTCCCACACCTTGAGCAGGTCGCCGGGCGGGCCTCCGGCGGCGGCGATCACCACGTCGCCGGGCCGTGCGTGCTCCTGGAGGACCCCGATGAGCTGGCCCTGTGTGAGCACCGCGTCGGTGCTGGCGACCACGTCCGGTCCTGCCTGCGCCGGGTTGAACTCCCGGTCGGGATCGAGCGCGGCGGCGCGGGCCGCGGCCCACTCGCCGCTGACCTGGTCGGCGCGGGCCCGCCAGGCCGCGGGCGCGCGCAGGCCGGCCTGGGCCGCCCCGTCGGCCAGCGCGGCCAACCCCTGCCGGGCGTCGGCGATGATGCCGGTGGCGCCGAGCCGGTCGGCGTCGCGGGGATTGACGTTGACGCTCGCGAACCGCACCCCGGGGTTGGCGAACAGCGAGTGGGAGGCGGTGGCGAAGTCGGTCAGCCGCGCCCCCACGGTCAGCACCAGGTCGGCCTCGCGGGCCAGGGTGTTGGCGGCCGGGGTTCCTTCCAGCCCGATGCCGCCGATCTGCCACCAGGCCCGCTGCTGGACGGCGCCCTTGCCGGCGAAGGTCTCGAGCACCGGGATGCCGGCGGTCCCGGCGAGGCGCTCGAGCTCGGCCGTGGCCCCGGAATAGATGACGCCGCCGCCCGCGATGATCAGCGGCTTGGCCGCTTCGGCCAGCAGGGCCAGGACGGCGGCGACCTCGTCACGGTCCGGCTGCGGCCGCCGGATGACCCAGTCCCGCTCGGCGAAGAACCCGGCCGGCCAGTCGTAGGCGTGGGACTGGATGTCCTGCGGCAGCGAGAGCACGACGGCGCCGGTGTCGGCCGGGTCGGTGAGCACCCGCATGGCCGCGGGCAGCGCGGTGAGCAGCTGCTCGGGCCGGGTGATGCGGTCGAAGAAGCGGCAGACCGGGCGGAACGCGTCGTTGACCGTTACGTCCGCCTCGAGCGGGTGCTGCAGCTGCTGCAGCACCGGACCCTGGTGCCTGGTGGCGTAGGTATCGCCGGGCAGCAGCAGCACCGGCAGCCGGTTGACGGTGGCCAGGGCCGCCCCGGTGACCATGTTCAGCGCGCCCGGGCCGATAGAAGAGGTCACGGCCAGGGTGGCGTGGCGGCGGCAGTGCTTGGCGAAGGCGGTGGCCGCGTGCACCAGGGCCTGCTCGTTGCGGCCCTGGATGAACGGCATCACGTCGCTGAGCTGGTCCAGGGCCTGGCCGAGCCCGGCCACGTTGCCGTGGCCGAAGATGCCCAGGGTGGCGGGAATCAGCCGACGGCGCTGGCCGTCGGCCACCGAGTGCTGCCGGGACAGGTAGGTCACGACGGCCTGGGCGACAGTGAGCCGCCTGGTGTCAGGTGCGGAAGTCATCGTCGGCTCCTCAGTTCGGTGGGTCTCGACCCTGGACCCGGCCCCCGCGGGGCGGATGAACTTGAGACTGCATGAGCCGCTCCGCCAAGTCAACGGATCGCTAACCATCAAAAACCCATCATTTAGTCCACCGCTATCACGGTGCCGATACGCCGCGTTTACCCTGGTGATATCGGCCGCCGACCGGACCGGATACCGGCTGGTGATGAATAAGAGCAGTTAATTAGGCCGAACGGAGCTGGCTTCACCGCCCGGGAGAAACAGAGGCCCGGGGCTGGCCTCCGGTCGCGCGCGACCGCGGTATCGTCACGTGAAAGAAGCCTCAATAACCCATCAGGACGACAGCATGGCTCATCCCTATCCCATCCGGGAGATCGCCCGCCAGGCCGGCGTGAGCGAGGCCACCGTGGATCGCGTCCTCAACCATCGCGGCGGCGTGCGGCCGAGCACCGTGAACGACATCCGGCAGGCCATCGCCGATCTGGACCGGCAGCGCAGCCAACTGCGGCTCAACGGCCGGGTGTTCATGATCGACATCGTGATGCAGACACCCGACCGGTTCTCTTCCGCGGTCAAGACCGCGCTGGAGCAGGAGTTGCCGTCCCTGCGTCCCGCGGTCGTGCGGTCGCGGTTCGATTTCCGCGAGAAGGGCCATGTCCGCGAGATCGTCAAGGTCCTGGAGACGATCGTCAGGCGGGGCTCACGCGGGGTCATCCTCAAGGCACCGGAGGCACCGGAGGTCAACGCCGCGGTCCTGCGCCTCAGCGAGGCGGGCATCCCGGTCGTCACGCTGGTGAGCGACCTGCCGTTCAGCAAGCGCGTGGCCTACGTGGGGATGGACAACCGCTCAGCCGGCGGCACCGCGGCGTACCTCATCAACCAGTGGCTGGGCGAGTTCCCGGGTTTTCCGGGGTCTCCGGGTTTTCCGGGGTCTTCGGGTCGGGGCAGCCGCATCCTGGTCGCCCTGAGCCGCAGCGTCTTCCGCGGCGAGGAGGAACGCGAGATCGGCTTCCGGTCCGCGATCCGCGAGCGATGGCCGCGCCGCAGCCTCACCGAGATCACGGACAGCGACGGCCTTGACACCTCCGTTTACCAGCTGGCGCTTGACGCCCTGGATCACCACGCCGACATCGAGGCCGTGTACTCGATCGGCGGCGGTAACCGGGCCATCCTTGACGCCTTCGACGCCCGCCAGCGCCCCTGCCGGGCCTTCATCGCCCATGACCTGGACCGGGACAACCGGCAGCTGCTCGAGGCGGGCCGCCTGTCCGCCGTGCTCTACCACGACCTGCGCCGGGACATGCACCGCGCCTGCCAGATCATCATGCAGGCGCACGGCGCGCTGGACGGCCCGATCGTCACCGCCCCGGCGTCCATCCAGGTCATCACGCCCTTCAACGTCCCGCCGGAGGCGGCGGGTTAGGGCAGGCGGCGGCCGGATGCCATCCTTACCCGCCGGTGGCCACCGGGCGGGCGGGGTCGGCGATCCAGTTGGACCAGGAGCCTACGTAGAGCGCGGCCGGGATTCCGGCCAGCGCGAGGGCAAGGACCTCGTGGGCCGCGGTGACGCCCGAGCCGCAGTAGGCGCCGACCGGCGCTCCGCCCTGCGTGCCGACGCCGGGCACGGCGCCGAGGGCGGCGAACCTGGCCGCGAGTTCGGCGGGAGCCCTGAACGTGCCGTCCGGGTTCACGTTAGCCACGGTGGGCGCGCTGACCGCGCCGGGGATGTGGCCGGCCACCGGGTCGGCCGGCTCGATCTCTCCGCGGTAGCGCTCTCCCGCCCTGGCGTCGAGCAGCAGCCCGGTCCGCGCCGCTGCCTGCGCGCCCGCCGCGTCGAGCACCGGCAGGTGACCGGGCTCCGCGGTGAAGTCGCCGGGGGCCGGAGCGGGCTCGGCCGTGGTGACCTCGAGGCCCCTTGGGGCGGCGTCGGCCCAGGCCCGGTAGCCGCCATCGAGCACCCGGACGTCCTCGTGCCCGAAGTAGCGCAGCGTCCACCAGCCGCGGGCGGCGATCGTGGCGTCCCCGTCGTCGTACACGACGACCGGCCGGTTCTGGCTTACTCCGGCCGCGCGCATCGCGGCCTGGAATGCTGCCGGAGCCGGCAGCGGGTGCCGTCCCGCGCGACCAGGCGGCCCGGCTAGGTCCCGGTCCAGGTCGATGAAGACCGCGCCCGGAAGGTGGCCCTGCCGGTAACTGTCGATGCCGGGCGGGCCGCCGAGCCGCCACCGCACGTCAAGCAGCACGGGCACCGGGTCCTTCGCCAGTTCGGCGGCGAGGGCCTGGACACTGACCAGCAGCGTGTCCCGGCCGGTTCCCGGGTTCATGTGGCCGTGTAGCTGAGCGCGGGCACCAGCTGCTCGTGGGAGGTGAGCGAGCCGTGCATGCCGGACAGTGCGGACTCCCTCGGCTCGGTCTTGGTGGCCACGATGGCCATGGATCCCGCCGGGGCGGCTACCACGTCGCCGATCCGGTCGGCCATGGCCGCGTCCACCGGGCCGAACCAGCCTTCCTTGATGGCCTCGTCCCTGGACAGCACCCAGGCGCGGCCGCCGAGCACCTCACGCCAGCTGGCGAGGAGGTCGGCGGCGGCACCGCGCCGCGCGTACAGGTGCCTGGCCCGCGGCTCGCCGCCGAGCACCTTCAGCCCGGCCCGTAGTTCCGGCATCGCGTCCACGTCGAGCTTGTCCTCCGGACCGACATCCACCATGCCGTGATCTGCCGTCACGTACAAGCAGGTCCCCGATGGCAAAGCCTGAGCGAGCTGTTCGGCCAGCTTGTCCACGTGCGCCAGCTGGTAGTACCAGGCATCCGAGCCGACACCGAACATGTGCGCCGTGCTGTCGAGGTCGCCGTGATACACGATCACGAACGCGCGCCCGTTCTCCACAAGGGCCGCCGCGGCCTGCGCAGCCAGGGCGCCCACGGTATCGGCCGGCCAGAGTTCCGCGCCGCGCATCGCTGCCGTCGTCAGGGCCGTGCCGCGGAACGAACCTCGGGCCACATGGACAGCCGCGATGCCAGCCGCGGTTGCCCGCTCGAAGAGCGTGGGCAGCGGCTGCCACTGACGGGGATCGACCCGCGGGTCCCAGTTCAGCGCGTTGAGCAGGAAATTCCGGCCCGGCACCAGGACCTTGAGGCCAAGCATCCCATGCTGGCCTGGCGGCCTCCCTGTGCCCAGCGAGGCGAGGCTCGTTGCCGTGGTGGCGGGGAACCCCGCGGTGATGGGCTTCGAGTTGAGCGCGAGCTCGGAGAGGAACGGCGAGGCGGCAGGATGGTCGCGGAGCTGTTCCCAGCCGAGCGCGTCGACGATCAGCAGGCACGCACGATGTGCGGGTGCCAGGCCGAGTACGTTCTGCGACTCCGGAGCTTCGGGATCTAGGGACGCGAGGATCGACGACGACAAGTCTGCCAGGGACGCGGTCCCATAGGACGGCACGATCGGCGGATGTTTCGGCTCGGGCGTCATGCGGGAATCCTCACCTGCTACTCGTGGGTGCCACTCAGTGTCTTGCCTTGGCGCCTTTGCCTTAGCGTCTGTTTCTTGGCGCCTTGCCTCAGCATCTTGCCGGAACATGGTGCCACTGGACGGGTGGCAGCGGCAAAACGGAGCAGACCTTCAGCTACCGCCCACCGGGCTCTCAGCTACCGCGGACCGCGGTGGCGTCGGACAGCTCCCGCGCGAAGCTCAGCAGCTGCCGCACGGCATCCTCGCCGTCGGCGGCCGAGCTGACCCGCAGCGAGAAGTCGTCGGCCGTGATCGTGCCGAGGTAACCGTGATCAG
>JBKQQQ010000308.1:0-3117 GCA_052144275.1 Streptosporangiaceae bacterium | reverse complement strand
TTCGCACGTCTGGCCCGGAACACGCACTAACGGCATACCGCGGGTCTCGGAGGCCACCCGCAGGGGCGGCAGGGTCGTCATGATCCCGCTGGCGCCTCGCACCGCCAGGGCGGTAATCCGAAGCTGGACGCGCCGCCGTCAAGTATCAGCGGATGCGTGTTGACGTAGCTGGATTCTCCGGACAGCAGCCACACCGTGGCGTAGGCGACTTCCCAGGCCGTCGCCTGCCGGCCGAATGGCAGGCTCCGCGCGGTGCGGCCCGGGTTGAGCCGCGACGCCTCCCGCCCGAGCGGCGTGTCCACCAGGCTCGGCACCACGAGGTTGGCCCGGATTCCCCGGGCCATTCCCTCCCGCGCGACCTGTCGGCAGACACCGGGCAATGCCGCCTTCGACGCGTCATACGCCGGGATCCCGGTCGCCGCCCGCAGGCTTGCCGCCGAGCTGATGAACACGATCGCCGAACCGGGATCCAGCACCCGCAACGCGGCGCCGGCCACCAGGAAGTGCGCCCTGGTATTGACCGCGAACGTCTCGTCCCACTGGGCGGCGGTCGTCCCGGCCATCCCTCGCCCGAGCCCGATACCGACGTTCAGCACCAGGCCGTCAAGACCGCCCAGCGCCGCCGCCGACTCCGCGACCACCGACGCGCAGGCGTCCGGTGACGCCACGTCGGCCAGCACGACCGCGGCGATCTGTCCTTCGTTACGGACCAGGGCCGCGGTCGCTTCCGCCGCGCCCGCGTCGCGGTCCGCGCAGGCCACCGCCGCGCCTTCCCTGGCCGCAAGCACCGATATGGCCCGTCCGTTGCCGATCGGCGGATCCGGTTCCGGCGATGGCCGCGTCCCCGCGCCGACCACCAGCACCCGCCGCCCCGTCAGCCGGCCGCGTCCGGGCGCGGAGCCTGTGGCTTCCGCTGGCAGCGTCACGATCCGGCCCACATCGGTGCGGCGTCCGGCGGCAGCGGCACGGCGAACGCGTTCAGCAGGAACGAGACGAGCGTGTAGTACCCGCACAGCGACACCAGCTCCACCATCCCGGCGTCGCCGAGAAAGCGGTGCGCGGCATCGTAGGTCTCCTGGTCCAGGCGGCCAGAGAGACTGAGCTGGCGGGCCACCGTGTAGACGGCCCGTTCGTCGTCCGCCTCGAACGGCGGATCCTCGCCGCGCCCGATCGCGTCCACCACCGCGTCGGCGGCGCCGTGCTCGCGCGCCATAGGCGCGTGCGCCCACCACTCGAACTCTGCCTGCCACCGCGCGCCGGTCGTGATGATGGCGATCTCAGACAGCCGCCGCTCGATCGACGTGCCGAACCGCAGCGTCGCGCCGAGCGAGGACAGCCGCCGCCCGGCGCCAGGCGCCGTGACGAACGCGTTGAACGGACCGGCCAGGCCGCCGTCGGCGGTTACGACCAGGTCGCCCAGGCCATTGACGATGCTGTCCCACAGCTGCTGGCCCTCGGGCCCCAGCTCCTCGCGCCGCACATAGGGAATCCGGGTCATAGCCCGAACAATAACCATTACCAGTAACGGTCTGTGGTTCCTCGTCGCAGAATCTCGGTCGTCCAGCTGGCATTCCAGGTTCAACGATCCTGAAACTTGTGGTGCTGTTGTTACAAGAGAGGTAATAAGCGAGTGCACCAAAAGACCAATGCTTCTTGATAGCTGAGTTCCTGCTCGCCGCGCATGAGCCAGGTCGGGATAGGCGGCAGTGCACGAGCGTCCCAGCAGGTGGCAGGAGGCTCAGAGCACGTCGAGCAGCTTGTCGGTGACTTCGCTGGTCGTGGCGGTGCCGCCCAGGTCGGGGGTGCGCAGGTCGGTCTTGGCGAGGACCGTCGCGATGGCGCCGGTGACCTCCTTGGCCGCCTGGGCATGGCCGAGGTGGTCGAGCATCATGGCTGCCGACCAGATGGCGCCGAGCGGGTTGGCGATGCCCTGGCCGGCGATGTCGGGCGCGGAGCCGTGCACCGGCTCGAACATGGACGGGAACTCGCGCTCGGGGTTGAGGTTGGCTGAGGGCGCGATGCCGATGGAGCCGGCGACGGCGGCAGCCAGATCGCTGAGGATGTCGCCGAACAGGTTGGAGGCGACCACGACGTCGAAGCGGCCTGGCTGCAGGACGAACTTCGCCGCCAGCGCGTCGATGTGTTCCTGGTCCCAGCTGACCTGCGGGTGGGCGGCTCCGCGCTCGGCGACCAGTTCGTCCCAGAAGGGCAGGGTGTGCACGATGCCGTTCGATTTGGTGGCCGAGGTCAGCCTGCCCCTGCGGCGGGCGGCGAGGCCGAAGGCGTAGTCGAGCACGCGCGTCACGCCCGCGCGGGTGAATACGGCCTCCTGCACGGCGAGCTCGTCGGGGAACCCCCGGTTCATGCGGCCGCCGATCTGGCTGTACTCGCCCTCGACGTTCTCGCGCACGATGACGAGGTCGACCGCGCCGGGGACGGCTGCGCGTACCGGGCTGTCGATCCCTTCGAAGACGCGGATCGGCCGCAGGTTGACGTACTGGCGAAAGCCGCGGCGGATCGGGATCAGCAGGCCCCACAGCGAAACGTGGTCGGCAACCCCCGGGTAGCCCACCGCGCCGAGCAGGATGGCGTCCTTGTCGCGGAGCTGGTCGAGACCATCCTCGGGCATCATCGCGCCTTCGCGCAGGTAACGCTCGCAGGACCAGTCGTCGTAGGAGGTGTAGGAAAAGCCGAAGCCGTGCCGGCGGCCGACGGCATCCAGGATCTGCCGCGCCGGGGGCAGGACTTCGGTGCCGATGCCGTCGCCAGGGATCAGCGCGATGCGGTGGTTCGTCATGGGTCACAACATACGGACCGTCGGCCCGCGGGTAGGAAAGACCACCAGGTCCATCGGAAGATAGCGTGCACCCATGACATCTTCGACGTCTGACACATCGATCACGGCCGGCGACGTCGCCGGGGTCATCCTCCGCGCTGCCCTGGCCGGGACGATGATCGCGCACGGCGTGCGGCACGCACGCACGCTTGAAGGCACGGCGGGCTGGTTCGGCTCGATCGGCTTCGACAAGCCGGAATTGCAGGCCAAAGCGAGCGCGGTCGTTGAGATAGGCAGCGGGGCGGCACTGGCACTCGGCCTGGCGACGCCGCTCAGCGCGT
>JBKQQQ010000307.1:0-3620 GCA_052144275.1 Streptosporangiaceae bacterium | reverse complement strand
CCGGACGGTCTGGAAGCTGTCCCAGATCAGCAGCAGCCGGTGCCCTGCCAGCAGGTCCTGAACCGCCCTCCGGCGGTCATCTGGCTGCAGGGCCGTGAGGTCAGCGCCGAACACGGCTAGCCCGATCTCGGTGATCACCCCGGCCAGGCCGAAGGACGCCACGCCGGCTCGACGGAATGCCAGAACACCAAGCGTGGATCGTCCATGCCGCTGATGTCACGCCACCAGCGCCCGAACGCTTTCGCCAGCCCGGTCTTCCTGCGGGGTGCCAGAAGCCTGCCCGGCCTGTGAGCTGCAGCGATGCGCCTGTGGGGTGCCAGGAGCCGGCCTGTGGCTGTGACCTGGCGCGATAGGTGCGGCGGGGCTGCTGGGCATAATGACCGGCCGTGTCGTTGCGTCTGCTCTATCGGCTTGCTGGCTGGCTTGTCCTGCTGGGTCGTTCGCCGGCGTTCAAGGATGCGGAACTGCTCGTGCTGCGGCACGAGGTCGCGGTGCTGCGTCGAGTTCTGCTTACGTCGTCATGGGCTGGTGTCCATGATGCGGTCGTAGGTGCGGCGGGCGCGGGCGCTGCGGGCGCTGGCGCCGTAGAGGCGGAGCATCTGCGGGGAGGTCCAGCCGTTGAGTTCCATCAGGTCGCCTTCGGCCCCGCCGCGGTCCAGCCAGGTGTGGCTGAAGTGGTGCCGGAACCGGTGCGGGTAGACATCCACCCCGCACTGGGAGCCGCGGCGGGCGATCATCTGGTAGATGCCGCTGGCGGTCATCGGGTCCCGGAAGGTGATCGTGCCCGAACTGCGGCGCGGCGCTGAGGTCATGGACCGGCTATTTACCTGACACCAGTCAGCCACCGCGCAAGGACTGGTGACAACGGTGTTTCTAGCCCTGGTCCCTGAGCTCACGACTTGGCTTCGGCTTCGAGCGCAAAAGCTCGAACAGTGGCTCAGCGGATCACGTCAGTGTGGCAACCCCATCCGCGCCGCCATGCCGCGGAGTTCTCGGCCGCCGGCTGCTGCCCTGGCCCGGTTCAGGAGGTATGAGACGGTCTCGCGGACGGGTGCGCTGTTGCGGATGCGCTGCGGTGCGGCATCTTCGGCTTGACGTAGCCAGCGGACTGCCTCGACCTGGGTCTTAGATTCGCGGGCGAGCCCCCGCCCTACATCGGCCATGAAGCTGGCCCGGCGCGTCGCCTTCGGGTCCAGGCGGTCAAGGGTGACCTTGTCGGCCAGCTCCAGTACGGCAGTGCCGCCCTGACCGTTCTCCACGCCAACGGTCACCTGCCAGATGTTGACGTTCGTGGCTGAGAATGACTGCCAGTTCTGTGTCGGGCTATCGGGCACACGCGACGCGATGTCCGTGGCTTCGGCAAGCCAGTGAGCTGCCCGGTCGCTGCGCTGGAGCGTCGCGGCAGCCAGGGAAGTAGTCAGGGTGACCATGCCGAGCACCTGGAGTCCGAGCGGGTCACTGAGGTGTGGTTCCAGCTCGTTGGCGACCCGTTCGGCAGCCACAAGGGTCCGGTCCCATGAACCGGCACGTGGCAGTGTCAGCAGCCACACGAAGTCGGCCTTGCCTTTGCCGATGGGGTCATCGAGCAGGTTGGCCGCTTCCTTGGCGCGCATGGCAGCGAGGTAGGCGAGATCGGGGTAGCCAAGGTTCTTGGCCATGGTCCCGGCGCAGACGCAGGCCTCGATCAGGCTCTCCAGCGCTAGACGATGTGCCGCCTCATCCGCTGGATCAGCTGCGTGGTAGTGCAGCTCGTCGAGCAGGTCGGGCAAGACCCGGCCAATCTGTACGTAGTCTCCGACCAGCCGGAATGGCTCTATCCCCGTCGTGACTGTCTGCGCCAGATTACTCAGCGGGCGGGCACGGTCGACAGCAGGAGTGGTGAGCGTATTGGTTTGCAGTACGACGCGCAGCGCCGGGATGCCCATGTGCGGATCAGACTGGAGTGGATCTGGCGTCAGGTGCGGTCCGCCCACGAGGTCGGTTTCGGAGACCTTGAGCGCGCTGGCCAGGGCGGCGATGTGTGATCGGCGGTCGAGCGGGCGCTGCCCGGTCTCCACCATGGAGAGGAACGATGGCGACAGGCCGGCGAGTCCGGCGAGTTCGACCTGGCTCTTGCCGCGCCAGCGGCGCAGTATCCGGAGCCTTGCGCCGATGGTGATCTCGTCCATGACCGTGGCACCTCCTCTGGGAGTGCTCGCTTCACAGCGTAGGAGACAATGACCGGCCAGATGCTGATGGCAGTGACACACGAGCCGCTTGTTGTCTCTGTTATCAGTGAGTAGTTGGCTGGTCCCCGGCAGGACGAAGATTTGCCAGCTCGGCGCGCAGTATCTCCCAGGGGAAGACCGCGGGTTTCTCACTGGCACGCGGCAAGCGCGCAGGATCGAGGATCACCGTCACTCCCCACTCTCGGAGTGCGGCGACGCTGCGCTGGAATACCGGGTGCCGGGCCAGTGCCGCATTGGGCCAGGGGACAGCCACGATCGGCAAGCCCAGGCCCACGGCTTCGTTCACCAGGCCCAGGGCGAGCGTGTCACTGATGCCGTGGGCCAGCTTGTTGATCGTATTGAAGGTGGCGGGCGCAATAATCATGACGTCGGCCAGCGGCAGGACATCCGGCTCGTCGGGGTCCTTGAAGTGCACCCGCACCGGATGCCCGGTCAGCGCGGCCAGCTGCCCGGCATCCATGAACTTGGCTCCATCCGGCGTGGCGATCACGCACACGTCCCAGCCCTCACCTTGGGCGAAGCGAACGAACTCAGCGAGCTGCCTCGCAGGAGGTCCGCCGCCACTGATGACATACAACACCGGCCGTGCTTGGCTTGGCGTTACCAGCGTTTGCCTCCTGCCGTCCAGAATGTCCAATGCGGATCTGCTACTGCCAACGATAGGGCCGCCGGCCGCGGCCGCAGCGCCGTCCGCGATCAGAATCGCCCCCGATACTACGTTTACGCTGCGGGTTCAGGCGACTTCACAATCGTGAAGTTTTGGTGACGACGGCCGCCTAGTTTCTCTGGTTCGTGACAGCTACAAATGAGCAGCGTGAACATCTGGGACGTCTTGCCGGCGAGTTGAGCAAGTGGCAGTTTACTGCCCGCCTTGAGGGCCGCGGAAGTGACCATTACCTCATTGTCGAGAACCCTGATCATCGGGAGCTAAACGAGCGGGTCCACTGTTATCCCGCCGAGGACCGCACCTGATGTTTCTGGTGGCCCTGGCGCCAGCCGATCGGCTCAGTCGATGACCTGGGAACTGTCGTCGGCAAGATCATGGCCGTCCTGCGCACGGTGGAGGGCGGCGAATGAACACGTCGGCAGCGGGAGACGCTCTCGCCGCTCAGGGGCCGATCGACGGTCAGCTACGGCAATCGAGCGATGCAGATCCTTCCCCTTAGGGGAGGGCCCGCGCCTGGCGCACCATCTGAGGGTTACAGCGGAGCAGCGCTGACCTTCGATCCCTCGGTACCAAGCCCAGCCAGAATGTATGCCTACTATCTCGGCGGCAAGGATAACTTCCCTGCCGATCGCGAGGCGGCCGAGGAGGCGCTGTCGGTGGTGCCGTTTGGTCGCGAGGTCGCGCTCGCGAACCGCCAGTTCCTGGTGCGGGCCGTAACATTCATG
>JBKQQQ010000306.1:0-12010 GCA_052144275.1 Streptosporangiaceae bacterium | reverse complement strand
CTGTGGCGGGGCTGATCCGCTATCTGTACGGTCCCGGGCGCCGGGAGGAACATACCGACCCGCACATCATCGCCGGCTACCGCCCCCCGCAAGATCTCGAACCCCCGCTGCGCGCCAGCGGCAGCCGGGATTTCCGCCGCCTGGTCGGCCTGCTCCGGCTCCCGCACGACGTGCTCGGCAAGTGGGGGTACGCCAAGCCCGTGTGGCATTGCTCGATGCGCGCCGCCCCCGAGGACCGGATGCTTTCCGACGCGGAATGGGCGCAGATAGCCGGGGATGTGATGCACCGCACCGGGCTGTGCCCGCGCGGGGAACAAGACGACGCGGTGCGCTGGATCGCGATCCGCCACGGCCCCGACCACATCCACCTGGTGGCGATGCTGGCCCGCCAGGACCGGACCCGGCCCCGCGTGCAGAACGAGCGGTACCGGGTCCGGGATGCATGCACTGCCGCTGAGCAGCGGTACGGGCTGCGGTCCACCGCCCCGGCCGACCGCACCGCGGCCCGCCCTCCGTCCCGCGCCGAGACCGGCAAAGCCGCCCGCCACGGACGGGACGAGCCATCCCGGGCCACGCTGCGCCGCCACGTCTGCACCGCCGCCGCCTCCGCGGCCAGTACCGAGGAGTTCTTCGCCCGGCTGGACCAGGCCGGGGTGCTGGTCCGGCTGCGGTACAGCGTGACCAACCCCGGCCAGGTCACCGGGTACGCCGTCGCGCTTCCCGATGACACCGGCAGGGACGGCCAGCCGGTCTGGTACGGGGGCGGCAAGCTTGCCGTCGACCTGACCTGGCCCAGGCTCATCCAGCGGTGGACCCGCCCGGCCCGGCCAGACTCGCCGCTATCGGCGGCGGAGGCTGACGCGATGTGGGAGTACGCCGCCCGCGCCGCCGCCGATGCGACCGCGCGGATCAGGTTCTATACCGCGACCGGGAACCCGGCCGCCGCCGCCGACGCGGCCACCGCCGCCTCGGATGCGCTGCATGTGGCCGCCGCCGCGCTCGGCAGCCGCGCCCTGCGCCAGGCCGCTGACGCGTTCGACCGTGCCGCCCGCCAGCCCTACGGCCGGGTACCCAAACCGACCTCGGCCGGGAACCAGCTCCGTCACGCCGCCCGGCTCATCGCTGCCTACGCTTACCTCACCGGCCGCACCCTCACCCCGGTCGTGCTGCTGGTGCGCCTCGCCGCCCTGGCCGAGGCCGTCGCCGAACTCCGCGAGTCCCAGCAGCGCGCTGCCCAGGCTGCCGCCGCGCTCCGCGCCGCCCGGCACCTCCGCGCCGCCACCAGGCCCGCCCGGCCCGCCCGGCCACCAGGCAGGCGCGCTACGGCTACCGCGCCGTCCGCGCCGAAATCCGCCCAGTCCCGGCCGGACACTGCCGCCGGGCTGGCCCAGCTCAGCTTCCCCGCCGCGCCCCGCCCACAGCCGCCCGCACCAGGGCAGCCCGGACCCGGCCCTGGCGATCCGCCCCCGCTACGCCGGCCACCGCCACCTCGGCCACGCGGCCCCACCCGCTAAACCCGGACGGCCCGGCATCATGCTTCACCGGCCCAGATGCCGACTCTCTCAGAGCCCGTCTGTACGGCCGTGCCTGCAAGTTGGTCGTCCAGGCGGGTGAGGGCTGCCCGCGCCTGCTGGTGTACCGTCTGCCCGGCCAGGACACCAGGCTGCCTGGCCAGCCGGATGATCCGCTGGACCTGGTGGGGCAGGCGGAGGGTTTCGGCGTCGCTGATGGCAGCGGTCAGCATGGTCCCGGCGGCGTGCTCGTCTCCGGACCTGGCGAGCACTTCAGCGGTGGTGATCCGCTCGATGACCCGCCAGTGCGGGGACGGCGGCCCGCTGTCAGCCGGGTACCGCCCGGCCAGCTCGGCAGCCTGAGCGGTACGACCGGTCGCCAGCAGCCCGCGCAGGCGGACCTCCCGGACTGTGAACGGGCTGAACAGCACATCCTGCTCTGACACTTTCTCTATCGCCTGAACGCACTGGCTGGTGGTGGCGTCGAACAGGCCGGCCTGCCCGGACTCGGCTGCCGCGCGGGCCAGCAGGACCAGTCCGGCTCCCTGTCGTACCGGCTGATCTTCGACCTGGAGAGCCTGCCGGAGCCGGATGATCCCGGCAGCGGGATGCCCGGCCTTGCGCAGCTCGTTGCCGTGCATCCGCAGCACCAGCCCCAGCAGCGGCCGGTCCCCCAGGTGCCAGGCGATGCGCAGCGCCCGTCCGGTCCACCGCGCGGCGGTGGCCAGCCGCTCATCGGGCAGCAGATGCCCCAGCGCGACCCCGAGCGACATCCGCGCCTGGGCCAGCAGGCTCATCGTCCCTGGTTCGGCGTAGCCGGCCGCGACGCGGGCTTCCAGCCGGGTGATCAGCGGCCACAGCTCGCTGACCGCCTCAGCGGCCCGGCCACCTTGCCGGGCGATCTGAGCCAGGCGGATGACCGAGGTACCGAACGCGAGCATGGCGGCGAAGTCGGCGTCGTCCGGGCCGGCGATCCCGAGCACGTGCGGCGGGATGGCCAGCGTGCGCGCGATGTGCGCCAGCGTGCCTCGGTCGGTGAGGTGACGGCGGCCGGACTCGATCATCGAGATGTAGGTGCGGTCATAGCCCAGCATGTCCGCAAGCTGCTGCTGGGTCAGCGCGCACGCGCGCCGGTACCCGCGCAAGATCGTCCCCAGGTCCCCGCCGGCCCCGGCCTGCTCCGCCGCTGGCAGCCACGCCGCCGCGCCAACCGGACCCGCGCCGGGCACCGCCGCCGCGGGGAGCTGGCAGGCCGGGCAGCGCGCCGGCCGACCTGAAGATGAGGCCGGCGCTCCGTAGTGGCCGCAGCGTCCGCCCATTCCAGTCTCCGTTACGAGGCTGTGTGCCCGTTCAGGCTGGCGAACCAGGCCGCGATCGACCGCTTATAACCCTCCGGCATGACCAGGCCGGGCACCTCGTCAGGGCCGAACAGCCCGGCCCGCTTGTGCTCGTGGCTGACGACCGGGGGATCGGTGCTGATGACGTGGCAGCCGTAGGTGACCACCACCACGTCCCGGCCCTGGCTGATGTGGTACTGCCAGCAGTCCAGCAGCGGCCCGGCCGTCACCTTCCAGCCGGCCTCCTCGCTGATCTCGCGGACCACGCAGTCGGCGGGGTCTTCGCCGAGTTCGAGCTTGCCGCCGGGCAGCTCCCACTCGGCCCGTTCGTTCTCCAACAGCAGCACCTTCCCGGCCTGGACACTCACGCCCTTGACCGACACCGGGAACGTCCGCCCGGCCTCACCGCCCCGCACGGGCACGCTCGCGCTCACCTGCCTGCTCAGCTCCTCCAGCCGCCGCACCTGACCCGACCCTACACCGGTGCTTACCGCACACGCAGACCCTGCGTGACAGATTGTCACTAGTCATCGCAGCCAGCTAGCCGCACCCTGACGGTAACCGCAGCATGAAAACCCCCGCAGGAGCAGCGATGGACACCTTCCGCGCCTACCACGCCGACATCCTCGACCCCGCCCAGCAGCCGCACATCATCGCGCTGCTGCGCGAGCACGGCCTGGCGACCTTCACTGGGATCACCGAGCGTGCCGCGCTGGCCAGCGTGGCACGCAGGCTGATGAGCATCCGGCCGCACCGTGACGCCGGGCCGGACGGCGTGACCGTGATCACCGACACCGGCACCACCGGCCCCGGCTACGCCGCGTTCACCGACGCCGGGCTGATCCCGCACACCGACGGGACCAGCCTGCCCGACCCGCCCGGCCTGCTCCTGCTGTGCTGCCAGAAGCCCGCCAGCCATGGCGGGAACACGCTGCTCGCCGACGCCGCCCGGATCACCGCGACCCTCGCCGGGCAGCACCCCGCCGCCCTGCGAGCGCTGTCTACGCCACGGGCCGCCTACTTCGGCGCCGCGGGCGGATACCTCGGCCCCGTCTGCGAACTGGCCGGCTCTGGACGGGCACGCGTCCGGCTGCGCCTCGATGACCTGGCCATGTTCTCCGCCGACGCCACCCCCCTGATCCCCCTGCTGCGTGTCGTCATCGCCCAGCACCAGCAGACCATCCACCTCGACGCCGGGCAGGGCCTGCTGGTCAGCAACACCCGCTGGCTTCACGGCCGCGACCGATACACCGGCCCCCGCGTCATGCTCCGCATCCTGGGCGACCCCCTCCCCGGCACTGGCATCCAGCCCGGATTCCCCGCGCCGGCGCCCGGTACACAGGCGGCACAAGCAGCGTGACAGTGGCGCCGTTACCACGCCACGCAGCGGGCCGTCCCGGTCCAGCTGTCGGGAGGGGAAGATGGCTCATGTCCATCTTCCAGCCCTCCGGCGACCGGGCCTACCTCGCCTGGCTCGACGCCAATCCGAACGGCTATGTGATCAACACCGAACGGGACGCCCGGTCAAGGACCTGGCGGGGCATCGCACGCTGGCACGCGCAGGGACAGCATAACGATCGGACGCTGCTCGTGGCCGTTGCTACTGGCGCTCGGCCGTGGAGCTGAACAGCCGCTCGGCTTCGTCAAGACCGAGGTGCCAGGGGTAGCTGCCGATCCGGTCGCCTCCAGTTCGCGGCTCATGCGGCTCGAAGCCGCCAGGCCCTAGCAGGATGCGCACCCCTTCGGCGCGGAGAGATTCAACGCTTCGCTGGAACGGGGCGCGCTCGGCGAGCGCGGAGTTGACGAACGGGAGCACGATCGTGGGCACGCCGAGGCCTGTGGTCTCGGCGAGCACGCCGAGGGCGTAAGTGTCGCTGATGCCCAGGGCCCACTTGTTGATCGTGTTGTATGTGGCCGGCGCCACGAGTACGGCGTCCGGGATTAGGGATCTCGGCGCCCCTGGCTTGGCGTACTGGCTTCGTACCGGGTAGCCAGTCAGCGTCTCGATCGCCGGGCCATCGAAGAACTCGAGGGCCGCGGGGGTGGCGATCAGCTGGACAGTCCAGCCGCGGTCTCGGGCGAGCCTGACGAGGGTGCCGATGGCTGTGGCCGGCCCGGCGCCGCACACGACCACGGCCAGCACGCGGCCATCGGCTGTCACCGGGCCGCGCCGATCCGGCTGGCGAACTGCTCGGCGTCCCGCCGGATGCCTGGCGGGGCCAGCGCGGCAAGGTTACGGACCAGCGCGCCAACCGCAGGCCGCGCGGCGACCTCTTCGGGTGCGGTTTGTTCCGCCGCGCGCAGCGCCGCGTAGGCCTGCTCGTAGCGGCCCCACTGGAAGAACGCCCGGGCGACGTCGATGAGAAGGGTGGCTTTCCGCTCGGTGACGGTGATCGCGGCGAGGTTGATCCGGCGGGCTAGGTCGACGGCGGTCCCGGCGTCTCCGAGGGTGACCGCGACGTTGACCTGGTGCAACTGGGCGTTGACCGGGCCGAAGGCGGTCCCCCGGAGGTTGGCGTCCGTGCCGAGCCTGCGGGCGGCTCCGGCCGCTTCGGCGAGCATCTCGTGCGCGGTGCCGCGCTCGTCGTGCTGGGCGGCCGCGATGGCGCCGCGGAGCAGGACTGACCCGTACACGGACAGGAATTCGGGCGTGTGCTCCTTGACCTCGTGCTCTAGGCGAAGCGAGTGGTTCCTGGCGGTGGAGATGGCTGCCGTAAGCTGCCCGGAGTTCATGAGGGTGTGGGTAACGATCCGGGCGCTGGCGCCGACCGTGAGGGGATCCTGGCTGGCCAGCGCGGCGCTCATGCTGCGGTCGGCCGCGAGATGGGCGAGACCCTGGTCACCGACCTTCAGCAAGAACCCGGCGGTGACGTGATAGGCGTCAGCCGAAAGCGCGCTGGCCTGGCGCCTGCCGTCGCCGGTGAGGGTCACGCACGCCACACGGAGATCGGCGAGAAGCGCAGGCAGCTGGCTGGCGAGCTCCGAGTAGCGGCACGCCTGATATTGGCTCCTGGCACGGCTGACGCTGCGGGAAAGGATCGTCAGATCGGGGGCCTCGGCTTGTTCGGGCGTGGTTCTGGTCATCTGCGCGGTGAGGACGAGCGCAAGCGGCCCTGCGTCGGGAGGCGACGCGGCCGCGCGGGTGGGCAGGAGCGCATCGATGACAGAGATGCCGGTCAGCTCGACGAAGGTGCGCCGTCTCACCGGGTCGTCCTCCTGACCGCCTGGTGCCAAGCTCCCCGGCTGTGGTTCAGGCTCATCGCCACCTGCCGGGTCGGAGAAGCCGACCTTGCGGTACAGCAGCTCGTACCGCTCGGTCCTGAGGCCGGCGCGTTCCCACCGGTAGATCATCCGGACCAGGGCATCGTGAACCGGCATCGGGTCATTCCCGGCAGCCTTGCGGAGCTGACGTGCCGTCTCGGGCGCGTCCCAGCCCCGGGACCGCCGCCATGCACGCAGCGTCTCGCCGCCGATCTCAGGCATCGCGCGTACCCTCGCGTCGCCGTCACCAGGGAAGTGACACGGCCGCGTTCCCGTGCGTTCCCAGGTGCTCCTATTCGTCACTATCCCATGACTACTCGTGGCCAGTGAACTGGATGCACCACATTGGTACGCGATGGTGAGGGAGGCGTTCGCCATGAGCCGGGCGGCAGGGAGGGACGGTGCCGAGGGACGGCATCAGGCGGCATGCGGACTGCCCCAGCGGCCCGCGGCCGGGACCGCCCAGGCCAGGACGCACCTGGAGTACCGCGGCGCGCACCGGGCACCGGGACGGGACGGCCCTGGGTGGGTCACGGACGTGGGACTCCTGCGCCGTGTCCGCGACGCACTGGCATCCGGCAGGCAGCCGTGACCGGCGGGACAGCGGCCGGTCCGTTCTCGGTGAACGCGGAGGCCGCCCTAATTGAGCTGGAGCTTTCCTGGCGCCCCGCTGGCTACCACGATTTCAGATTCCAGGACGGTGTCTACTCGGCGAGGCCAGGTGACGAGGACGTTTTCACGGGCGGCACCCCGGGCGCCTTGGGCCAGGAGATCCGGAAGCACTGGCTGGTGTGGCAGTGATGGGCGCCGTGAAAGCGTCGGCAGATGGGGTGACGTGCGTCCTCTGCGGGATGGCCGGACCGACCCCGGATAGCTCATACATACCAGGCTGGGACCACCGCGTCAGCCCACCCCAAGCCGGATGCCCGGGATGCGGCCGACTGAAAGCTGTATGCGTCCGGCGGTTCCCGTGCCAGGCGCGGCGCAGCAGTTTCGGATGGCGGCTCGGCGCGCTCCGGGTCAGGCGCGCATGGCGGCGGCTGCGGCCAAGGCCCGGCCCGCCGTGCTGCGGCATGCCGGGGCGGTGCTCGCGGTGACCGCACGGTTCGACCCGAGCGCACCGAACATGGCCCGGGTCTACGGTCACTGGCTCGGTGGGAAGGATGCCTTTCCCGCCGACCGCGGTGAAGCTGACCGGCTGCTGGCGATCTACCCGCCGCTGCGGGACATGGTCCGGGAGAACCGGGCGTTCATCGCCGAGGCCGCCGCGTGGGCTGCCGGGCAGGGCATCAGCCAGTTCATCGACCTGGGCGCCGGCCTGCCGGTGCGTCCTTCCGTCCATCAGGCGGTGCGGGCGGTTATGCCCACGGCTCGGGTCGCGTACGTCGACATCGACCCGGTGGTGCTGTCCCATGCCCGTGCGCTGCTGGTAACCAACGACGGGGTGACCGCTGTGGCCGGGGACCTGGGCAGCCCCGAGGCGGTGTTCACCGATCCGGAGCTGCGCGCCGTCATCGACCCGGCCTGGCCTGTGTGCGTCATCCTCGGCGCGGTACTGCACTTCATGCCCGCCGGCACCGCCCGCGAGGTGACCGCGGGATATGCCCGGCTGCTGGCAGCGGGCTCCTGCCTGGTCATCTCGGTGGCCCATTTCGACGACGAGCGCATCAGCAAGGAATTGGCCGAGGAGTACACCGCAGCGGAGTGGCACAACCACCCGCGTGCGGACGTCGCGTCGTTTTTCGGCGGCCTGGACATGGTGGGGCCCGGAATCGGCGAGGCGCAGACGTGGAGGTCGTGGCAGACCACGCCGGTGTGGCGCCGCCGCAATGGTCACGTGCTAGCCGGTGTGGGCCGCGTCCCCGGGCCTGGGACTGGGGGAGGCAGCAGGTGAGGTACCGCGACATGGCCCGCGTCGACCTGGACGCCGCCGGCCAGAAGGTCCGTGACTGGCTACTCGCGTACCCCAGCGGCACACCGGAACAGATGGCCGGCGATCTGAAGGGTGAGTACGGGGAGCACGCCGAGGCCATGGCGATCGTGCTCCGCGACATCATGGCCCGCTACACCAACAATCCCGAGGAGCTGGCTGATCTTCAGGCACACGCTCAGCTGGACCGGCCGGGTCATCTGCGACGTTGAGGCTGTTCAACGGCTGCGCTCCGGCACCTCTTGCACGTCAGGGCAAAGAAGCGTCATTTTCCGGGTCTCGGCTTCCCGGCACCGTTCGGCCCAACGACCAACGTGATCCGTTCACTGAGGTTCAGCCTGAACACAAAACGCCGGTTAGCGAGGTTACGCGCACGCGCCGAGTCTAGGGCCGGGACCGAGCACCCTCGCCTCAGTTGGGCAGCCTTACCAGGTCATGCGACAGTGACCAAACTATATCGCTTGGGTAAGCGAGCGGTTCCGCTCGCACAGGGTAGGATGCCGTATTGAAAGCGCTTCCCTGCTGAGAGGTTCTCTATGACGCTGTCTGGCGCATTCCCCGAGCCGCACACCCTCGCCCAGTTCGCCCGGCGTGCGGGGATATCTGAAGGCCGTGCCCGCGCCCTGTTCGGGGAAAGCAAACTGCCCAAACCCGACCACGTCGACGCGGGCGGGCGCCCGCTGTGGTCGGCCACTACCATCGACGCCTGGTGCAGGCAAACCGGGCGGCCGCTAGGCGAGAAAGTGGCCTGGCTGCACCGCGCCGCTCCCGCCACCGAACCGGCACCTGTGCTGTTCCAAGAGGTGATCCCTCTCGATACCAGCTTCAGCCGGGTCGAGGTGTACGCGATCGTGTGGGACACGCCGAACGGACATCTGATCTACCTGACCCCTGTCTACAGCGAGGACGGTAATGGTGGCGCCCATCCGGACCAGATCGCCGTGGCCGCCGCGAGCCTCGTCCGGGCAGCGTTCTGGCCGCAGACCCTCATCGTGCAGCCGATCGCCGGCGACATCGGCCGCGACCTGTCCGTCGACTCCGTGTACCTGAACCTGCACAGGCTGGACACCACGCGGCCCGTGACCGCCGCCGAGCAGGCTGGCGGCTGGCTCCGCCGCCGCAGGACGCGCACACCGGAACAGCCCGGCCAGGTGCGAGTGCAATTCAACGGCATCGTGGAGCCCAGCGAGGTCGCTGCGGTGATCGGGAGGCCGGTGCCCGTATGGATCGAGGGCACTTGCACGACGGATGCGGTCAAGCGCGCGCAGGCGTATAACTCCACGTTCACGGTGCCCGACACCGTGACGGACTGGCCGCCTGCCCGCGACCAGGTCCTTGCCGCCCTCGACGCACGCATGGCGGACACCTTCCCAGCCGGGTTCGCCGCCCTCGCCGCCCATGCCCGTGACACCTTCGAGAATGTCCGTGCCTTGCATGACCGCCAGCCCGATGAAGGCGACGGCTGGTACTTGGCCGCCCGCCCGGCACCACCCGACCTGCCGTTCGCCGCCGAGCTCGCCATCTCCACCGCCCAGCCCAGCAGCGACCTAGACGCGGTAGCCCTGGAACTCACTCAGTTGCGCGACGTGGAAGCCAACCTGAGCACCGATGCGCCCGAAGGCGATGCCTACGAGACTGCCGTCGGGCTTCTGACGTGGCAGCTTCGCCAGAACCAGCCCTCCGCTGTCACCGGCCGGTTCGAGATCTACGGCGACACCTACGGCGGGCCGGTCGTCGACCAATGGCGCCAGACGCTCCAACCGGTGGACGGAACGGTCCTCAGCACACGGCGCGTGCGGCGGCTGCTCAGGACATGGGACCGCGAGAATCTGCTCGAAGTGCTGCGCGGCCCCGGCGGCATGCATGTTGCGGTACTCAAGAACGACAACGGCGACCTCTACTTCCACGCCGAATGGCCGTACGACCCGCCGCAGGGCTGGAACGAACGGACCATCATCGCAGCGGACCGTGACAGCGCCGGCGCGGTCTTCGCCCTCACCCCGACCGCGGCCGGCCACATGAAGGTGGACCCGCTGCCGCTTGAGCCCGGAACAGGCCCGAGTTTCGGCTACGGCTACGACGGCGGCAGCCCTTATACCCTCTACCAGGCGCTCATCCGCGCCGCCTTCGGCACGCCCGAGGCGCCGTTCACCTTGAACAAGGTCGAGGCCGGCGCCGGGCCAGCCGAGGTAAAGGGTGCACTGTGGCAGGCCATCGCCACCACCAAAGGCCCGCTCCGGCTGCCCTGGCCCACGGTCTTGCAATGGGCGCGCGCTGACGCTGCCAAGGCCGGCTACACGGGAAACGTATGACACAGTCAGCGTGAAATCATCTGCGGCAGTTCTGGTAGTCCCGCGCGGCGATACTGAGGTCGCCCAAGGGGTTAGCGCCGAGCAAGTTTTCGTCTCATCCGTCTGAGTACAGTGGGCGTTCACCAGTGACCACCCGCATACGCTGATCAGCGGACTGGATCTAGCCCGACTTCCGATGATCATGGTTTCTGAAGTCGGCCCGGTTGCCGGCTCGCTGAGAGGCGAATGTGACAAACGTCGAGCATATGTTGGGTCTGACCCGCCAAGCGTTGGACGAATTCGAGTCCGTCCCCCTCGCGGCCAGCCTGCGACGCGCGTTGCGGATCGCGCGGCTTAGAGGCGACATCCACTACGTGCACATGTTTCAGCTCGATCTGGGGCCGCACGGCGGCTCGACGGTGTGGCGCAGGACTGAGGCCTTCGAGCTACTCAAGAGCGAGGAGATCAGCACGGTCGACGTCGATTGGTGGCGGTCGCAGATCAACGAGGAGTGGATGAAGGAGCGCACCCCCTCCAAGGTCCACGAGCTCCTAAAGGACGCGTTCGGTGACAGCGACCTGATCGGCGGGTCGATCGAGAGCATTGCTAGGAACTCTGCGGCCCTGGAGCGGGAGAGCGCGCTCGCGTCGCAGCCACGACAAAAATACCGGCTGGAGCTGCGTCGCGAACTCGATCAGGAGATCATCGAGCGTACGACTCACCGCGTCTTCACGTACTTGTGCACAGTCGAGCGGGAGCTGTCCTACATCGGGGTCAACGCGGCCATCTTCGAGCGGCACCGGCTGCGCGTGGAGTCTTTCCTGTCGCAGATCTCACCGCGGGTGCTCGAACAGTTCACGGCCGTGTATCGACGCGCCCGGGAAGACGATGCCGAAAGCAAGACGCACGCGCTCACCACGTGTCGCAGAATCCTCGAGTCGGTCGCGGACGTAGTCTTCCCGCCTCAGGCAGAACCAGCCGTGGATTCAACGGGAAAGTCCAGGAAGGTCGGACCGGAGAACTACGTCAACCGCCTGTGGATGTTTCTGGATGCATCCATGTCAGCAAGCACCCACTCCAAGCTCCTGCTCGCCACACTCCAAGACTTCGGCTCCCGCATCGACAAGGTCTACTCGCTGACGAACAAGGGGGTGCACAGCAATGTGGCCCAAGCGGAAGTCGACACGTGCGTCATGCAGACCTACCTGTTGGCGGGTGAGATCCTACAGATCTTCCAAGACTCCTCGAAGAGTGATCCCTCCGAGTCAGCTCCTATGCTGGCTGACCTGGGCGGATGAGCTTATCGCGTTCCTGGGGCCTGCAAGCGACATATCACGCTTCGATAACGAATTGGTGTATTTGCTCCAGGTTTCGGGTCGATGGGGCCGATGCCGCCGATCTCCCCGGGCCGGTCGGCCAGGCCGAGCAGGGTGGCCAGCGGGATGGTCAGGGTGATCCGCCCAGCGAACCCGGCCGGCACCGTATTCGCGTCGGGTCCCCCGCCCGGAGGGCCGACCGGTCCTGGAGGCATGCACCACATCCGTTCGGGAGAGTGATCTATAGAACATAGTAGCTAAATATGGTCGTGGAAGCAAGGTAATTAGTGTGTTGCGGGGTCGGCGACGCGGGCCAGGAAGAGAGGCTCGCCGGTCGCGCCGTCGGTCACCAGCATCAGGTAGG